>JANXZP010000198.1 GCA_025355485.1 Pseudomonadota bacterium | reverse complement strand
CGACCGCGTCGGCGGCGTGCGCGCGGGCCAGGTAACCATGCGATCCGCAGGCGGTGAAGCCTGCCTCCGCGATCGCCTTGCGATAGAACGCGGCGCTGCGCGGTACGAAACCATGGGTGTCGCCCTCGATCGCATCGCCGGTACAGAACACCTCGATGAAGGCGAAGCCATCGCACAGCTCGGCGAAACCCGCCAGCCCGCGCCGCACTTCCGCGGTCGGCAGGTAATGCAGCACATCGGCGCAAACCAGCAGGTCCACCGGTGGCCCGAAGCGCAATTGCCCGAGCTGGCCGAAACGCGCCAGTCGCAGGTTGCGCGCCGCACCATGACGCGCGACGGCGTACTCGCTGGCATCCACGCCCATGTAGTCCAGCTTCGGACGCAGCTTCAGCAACGGCGCGCGCCATGCGCCCTCGCCACAGCCGACATCCAGCACAGTGCGCAACGGGCGACCGAGGTAGTGCTCGGCCATCGCCACCGCCAGCGCGACCTTGCGGCGCAGGAGCACGCCACGCCCGATACTGGCATCGCCATCGCGATACCAGTGGTCGAAATAGCGGCGGTCGTACTGCTTGGTCATGGATGCCTGAATGGGTTCGTCGAGGCGGGCGCCGCGAATGCTGCGGGAGCACATGGCCCTGTGCGGGCCAGCCGGGCTGGACTATCCTAGCGTGGGAATGGTGTCAGCAAGGCGGCAATGGGGATGTCACGCAACCGGATCATCGACTGCATCGGTGCCAGCGACGAGGACTTGGCGCACCTGCGCCTGTTGCTGCGCACGGCAGCCGTGCAGCTCAAGGATGCCTGGAGCTGGGGCGCGGAAGACAAGGCCGACATCGTGGTCGTGGATATCGCCAGCCTGATTGGCGCGGCCGCGCACCGGCGTACGTTGCAGCGCGGAGTCGCCTGCGCGCAGTTGATCGAACACGATGCCGCCATGCCCGAAGGCCGGTTCCTGCGCAAACCGCTACGCCGCGAAGACTTCGTGGCCTTGCTCAACAGCATTGGCACGAAGGGCATTGCGCCGATGGCGATCCTCAGCCAGGACGCGGATTTTTTCGAGGTCGACCTGGGTGAATACGACGAGGAGCCGGATGATCTGCCGATCGTTCCGCCCAGCGCACTCGCACGGGAGATGAGTACCGACGAACTCGACGCGTTCGAGGCGATGTTCAAGCGCGATCCGGCAGCCGACCAGCCGAAGTTCCTGCTGCCCGAGAGCCTGGACACCGAAGTGGCGGTGGAATTCACCGGCGACAACACCAAGCGCAGCAAGGCCCGCGCGGACATCTACGGGAATCAGGCACTGCGCGAAAACACGCTCGCAGCGAACATCGATCCGGCGTACCGGCGCGACGAGGCGGCGCAGATCCAGAGCGATACCGAATATCCGCTGCGCGAGTACCTGTCCGGCACGCTGCTTGGCGGCTCCGCACGGATCGTGCTGCCCGATGCGCCCGCGCTGGTGGTGGATCCGAAGGAGCAGGTGTTCCACAGCTTGGGCAGGTTGGCGGGGCTGTCGCTGTATTGCCGGCTACCACTGCGGATGGGCGCGTGGGAAATGATGACCAACAGCGCGATGCAATCGGTGCGCGAACACGTACATGCGCAACCGTATGCGCACCTGTTCTGGCTGGATCGCTACCTCAATTCGGGCGGCCGGCTCGCGCCGCACCTGGATCCGGGCGGACGCTACCGCGTCACCAAGCGCCTGATGGGGCTGGTGCCGGAGTTCCAGGCTGCATCCAGGATCGGCTCGGCGATGCTCACAGCGCGGCGGCTGGAGGAAATCGCACGAGTGAGCGGATGCGACCTGACCGAAGTCTTCGACGTCGTCAATGCGTACGAAGCGATCGGCTACGTCGAGTGGACGCTTCGCGAGCGCAAGCACCGCTGAGTCCCGGCGCCGCGGCAACGATGCGAGTCGCTGCCTGAACGCAAACCGCGCATCACGCGTCCAGCAATCCCGAATCGGCCAATTGGCGGATGCGGAACACGGTGTCGATATCGGCCAGCCGGTACGCTTCCTTGACCGCGCCGACATGCGGGCCGTCGTCGCGATGGTCGGACGAATGCGCCTCGTAGGTGAAGCGCACGAACAGCGCATCGGGCGCGGGTTGCTCGATGCGCATGCTCATGCGGAAAGTCGCGCCGCTGTCGTCGTCGGCGAGTACGGCGTATTCCACCGCATCCTGGCCGTCGAAACGCACGCGGTCGCGCACGACCTGCTGGCCGAAGCGCAGCGTGCGCAACAGGTCGCCGCCGATACGCTCGATGTGGCAATCGTCCAGCCACGGCACGAAGCTGGTCGGGAATTCGGCGCGCATCACCAGCCCGCGCCAGAGCTGGTCGCGATGCAGCGAGCGCACCCGAGGATCGGACGGATCGTTGATCTGCACGAGGTGCTCGAAATGCAGCGCACCGACCGGATTGGGCTGCACGGCCGATGCCGCAATCGTGCGTTCGCGCGGCGCCTCGTTCACGACGCGCGGCCCGCGTGCGCGGCGCCTGGTTCGAGGGCGACCGAAGTCATGCTGATCGCGCTGGACACGGCTTCATTGAAGAAATGCACGTGGTCGTCGTCGCGCTGCAAGGCCAGCACGTACAGCAACGGCAGGTAGTGCTCCGGCGTGGGGATCGCCAGCCGCGCATCGGCGCCGAGGCGCGGCCAATCGACCAGTTCGATGTGCTCGCGATGGCTGATGCGGCGTTTCACCGCCGAATCGAAATGCTGCGCCCAGTCCAGCGGATGCGGGTTTCGCGGATCCCACTGCGCGAGGTTGTGCACGATGTTGCCGCTGCCCAGCACCAGCACGCCTTCGTCGCGCAATGGCGCGAGCGCCTTTGCGAGTTGGTAGTGGTGTTCGCCCGGTTGCGATGTGTCGATGCCGAGCTGCACCACCGGCACGTCGGCATCCGGATACATCACGCGCAGCACGCTCCACATGCCGTGATCGTAGCCGCGCGTCGCGTCGACCTGTGCGTGCTTGTGGCCGCCGAGCAGTTGCTCGACGCGGTGCGCGAGTTTCGGATCGCCCGGTGCTGGATAGCGCACGTCGAACAGCGCTTTCGGAAAACCGTAGAAATCGTGGATCGTGATCGGATGGCTGGCGCCCGTGACGCGCGCGCCGCGGGTTTCCCAGTGTGCCGACACGCAAAGAACCGCGCGCGGTTTCGGTAGGCGTTGGCCGAGCGCGCGCCATTGTCGATTGAAATCGTTGTCCTCGATCGCGTTCATCGGCGAGCCGTGGCCGACAAACACGACCGGCATCCGGCGCGGAAGAGTAGCGTGCGTGGTAGATGTCTCCATGCGATGCACCATAACGCCGGCGCGCAGTCATCCACAAGCGCGGTTATGGCCGCTCCTGCGCATCCTGCGCATCCTGCGCTCGCGGCGACCGCAGGGAGTGCAAAGCCATTTGCACATCCCTGTGCGGCGGAATCAGCAACACCTTGCCGCTGACCCCACGGCCTTCGAGCAACGCATGCGCCTGCGCGCCATCGGCCAGCGCGTATCGCGCCGCGATCGGCACGCGCAAATTCCCGTCGCGGATCGCCTTGAACAGTGCGTCGGCGCGGGTCTGCCGCGCCTGCGCCGAGGTCAGCACGTTCCAGAGGTCGCCGCCGACCAGGCTCAGCGAGCGATCCATCAGCAGGCGTGGATCGACCGCATCCGGATCGCCCGCCGCCATGCCGTAGAACACTACGGTGCCGCCGGTGCGCGCGAGCGCGAGGCTGTCGTGCAGTGTTCGCCCAATGGAGTCGTACACGGCATCGGCGCCATCGGGCAACGCTGCGCGCACGCGCTCAACCCAGCCATCACCCGAATCGATCACGATGCGCGCACCGGCCTGCGTCGCGGCTTGGCGTTTGTCGGCGGACGAAGCCAGCGCGAACACGTTCGCGCCGCGCGCGGTCGTGAGTTGGGTCAGCAGCAAGCCGACGCCACCTCCCGCCGCGTGCACCAGCACGTTGTCGCCAGCACGCACGGCGTAGCTGTCGGCACTCAGGAATTGCGCGGTCAGGCCCTGCAGCAGCACGGCGGCGGCGCTCTCGAAGTCGATGTCTCCGGGCAGCCGGATCAGCTTGCCCAGAGGCACCGGGACCAGTTCGGCGTTTGCGTACGGGCTGTCGGCGAAGGCCACACGCTGGTCGATGCGCCATTCACCATTCGCATCGTCCGGATGCAACGCGGCGATCGTTCCGGCCGCTTCGTAACCGGCGATCCACGGCGGCGATCCGGCGAGGTGGTAACGGCCCTGGCGGCGGTAGATATCGGCAAAATTCAGCCCGATCGCGGCGGTACGCACGACGGCGATGCCGGGTGCGGCGACCGGGTCGGGCAGGGCGATCCATTCCAGGACGTCAGGGCCGCCGAAACGCGAGAAAGTGAGTGCGTGCATGGCTGAAGAATAGCCCGCCAATCCGGGGATGACTTCCGGCACGTTCACTAGTACGAACTTCGCACTAAGCTGAAGTCATTGCCATACCGTAGTCCTTGCGAGCCACCATGACGGACACCGAAAGCCACCTGCGTAAATTCCAGAAGGAGCTCAGCGCCGGCACCGTTTCGCTGGTGCTGCTCGCGGTGCTGGCCGGATCGGACGAGCCGCTGTACGGCTACCAGATCGCCAAACGGCTGCAGCAGTCAGGCGATGCGTTGTTCAGCGGCAAGCAGAGCGCGTTGTATCCGGTACTGCGCAACCTCAGCGCCTCCGGCTTGCTGGACAGCCACGTCGAGCCGTCCGTTGCCGGGCCGCCGCGCCGCTACTACCGCATCACCGACCTGGGCCGCGCGGTGTTCCGCGATTGGGCCGCGACCTGGGACGCCACCCGCCGATCCGTCGATTCCGTGCTGAAGGACGCTCCATGAACGCAAACGATTCCAGCAACGCATCCGCGTCGGACAAGCCGATGCCGCACAGCATTCCCGAATATCTTGATCAACTGCGCGATGCACTACGCGGCTCCGATCCGGCGCTGATCCAGGATGCGCTGTACGACGCCGAGGAATACCTGCGTTCGGAACTGGCCGAAGATCCCGGCGAAGACGAAGCCAGCGTGATCGCATCGGTCGCCGGCAGTTACGGTGCGCCCGAGGAAGTCGCAGACATCTACCGCGATACCGAAACCCAGGTCGCGACCGCGCTGCGCACGCCGCCGCCGCCGCCGCGCCAGACAGCTCTCGGGAGATTCTTCGGCGTGGCCGCCGATACGCGCACGTATTCGGCGATGTTCTACATGCTGCTTTCGCTCGCCACCGGCATCTTCTATTTCACCTGGGCGGTGACCGGGTTGAGCATGTCGCTGGGATTCTCGATCCTGATCATCGGATTGCCGTTCGTCGTGCTGTTTTTCGGCAGCGTGCGCGTGCTGTCGATCGTCGAGGGTCGGATCGTCGAAGTGATGCTCGGCGAACGCATGCCGCGCAGGCCGCTGTATGCCGAACGCGGGCAGCCGTGGATGACGCGCGTCGGCGCGATGTTCACCGATCCGCGTAGCTGGTCCACGATCCTGTACATGCTGCTGATGCTGCCGCTGGGCATCGTTTATTTCACCCTGACCGTGACGATACTGTCGGTGTCGCTGTCGTTCATCGCCGCACCGTTCGCGTGGTTCTTCGGGCAGCATTTCGACATATCGCTCAACGGCTACCACGGCCCCGATCCGGACTGGCTTGCACCGCTGTTGCTCCCGCTCGGCGTATTGCTGCTGTTCGCCTACCTGCACGCCGCGCGAGGCATCGGCCATCTGCATGGCCAGCTGGCGAAGCACCTGCTGGTGCGCAGCGGGAGTTGAACGCGGCGATTGCGTGCTGAAATGCGCGCGCTTCAATCGGCGGCCGATGCCGCGTCGTGTTCGCCGTGCTGCGCATCGACCAGCCTGCCATCCTGCAAGAGCAACACGCGATCGGCCAGGGCGAGGCTGGCGGGGCGATGGGTGATCAGCAGCACGGTGCGGCGGCTGAGCAATTCGCGGCACTCGGCGATGAACTCGCGTTCGCCATCCGGATCGAACATCGCGGTGGCTTCGTCGAGGATCAGCACCGCCGGATCCTTGAGCAGCGCGCGCGCCAGTGCGATGCGCTGCTTCTGCCCGCCCGACAGGCGGATTCCCTGGTCGCCGATGATGGTGTCGTAGCCGTCGGGAAGGCTCATCGTGAAATCGTGCGCGCGTGCCGCAATCGCCGCGCGTTCGATCTCGGCGGGCGATGCGTCGGCGCGGCCGTAGGCGATGTTGTCGGCGACCGTAGCGTTGAACAGCAACACGTTCTGCGCAACCAGCGCGATGTGCGTGCGCAGGTTGCGCAGGCGCAATTCGCGCAGATCCACGCCATCGAGCGCGATCCGCCCCGCATCGGGGTCGGCGAAGCGCAGCAGCAGATGCGCGATGGTGCTCTTGCCGGCGCCATTGAGGCCGGTGATTGCGACCGTCTCGCCGGCGCGCACGCGCAGGTCGAGCCCGCTCAACACGTCCTCGCGTCCCGGATACGCGAAGCGCACATCGTCGAACAGCAATTCGCCGCTGGCGGCGTGCAGTTCGCGTGAGCCGTCGTCGGGTTCGGGCGATTGCGCGAACACATCGATCAGGCGTTTCGCGCTGCCGCGCGCGGTCTGCATCTGCCCGTACACTGCAGCGAGCTGGCCGACCGGCTGGGTCAAGAGCAAACCGTACAGCAGCAGACTGACCAGATCGGCCGGTCGCATCGCGCCATCGGCGACCGCACGACTGCCCAGCCACAGCAGCAGGACGATTCCAGTCGACGCGAGCAGACGCACGCCAGGGCCGATCAGTGCCTGTAGCCGTGCAAGCCGCACTTCGGTGTCGCGCAGACGCATCGTGTGTGCGCCGAAGCGCGCCGACTCGGCGGTCTCGCCGGTGTAGGCCTTGATGATCGGCAGCATCGACAGGTTCTGTTCGGCGAACGCCGACTTGTCCGCGTAGGCCTGCACGACGTCGGCGGACAACGGCCGCAGCCGGCGGCCAACGATGCGCAACGCAAGGAAGAACGCCGGCACCAGCGTCGCGATCAGCAATGTTATCCACGGCTGGATGCGCAGCATCATCAGCAGAGCGCCGGCGCAGGTCAGCAGCAATGGGAGCAGCGGGGTGATCACGCCAGTCAGGAAACCGCTCAGTCGAACGACATCATCGGTCAGCAGCGACAGCACGTCGCCGCGGCGGCGGTCGTGGTGCCAGCGTAGCGGCAGCGATTGCAGGTGGTCGTACACGCGCGCGCAGGCGTCGGCGATCAGGCGCGTGCCAGTCAGCTCGATCATCACCGCGTTGGCGTAACTGAGCACGCATTGCAGCGCGATCAGTGCCAGCCATGCGAACAACAAGCCCACGACTGCACGTCCATGCAGCAGCGCATCGGAAAAGCGCCCGGCCAGCCACGGCATCGCCAGCATCGCGATGCTTTCTGCGAGCAGCAATATCACCGCGAGCAGCAACGCACCGCGATACGGCGTCGCCAGCGACAGCAGGAAGCGCAGGTCGCGGCGTCCATCGCCGTGATGCGCCGCGTTTCCGGCGGCTATACTGGCCGCATGCTGCGCCGTGTTGTCCGAGGATCGTTCCCCAACCATGTTGCCGATGTCCCGCTTCAGACCATGACGAACGAAACCAACGCCACCATTACAGCACACACGATCACGCTGGCCAGCCGCGTGCGCGTCTCACCGGATGTGCTGCTGCAGGAAACCGCCGGCGAAGCGGTATTGCTCGACACCTCCAGCGAACATTATTTCGGGCTCGATCCGATCGGCACGCGGATCTGGCGCCTGCTCGATGGTGGCGCCGATTTGCGCGCGGTATGCGAATCGCTGCTCGCCGAATACGATGTCCCCGCCGAACGCGTGGAGCGCGACGTGATCGCGTTGGTCGGACAACTTGCCGATGCCCGACTCGTCATCATCGACTGACCAGGCTTCGTCGAAACCGCGCTCGCTGTTCGCACGTTGGCGCGCGTTGGGCTGGCGCGACAAGCGCCGGTTGTCCGCGCTGATGCTGCTGTTGCCGATCACCCACCTTGCGCTCGCCGTGTTCCGCTTGCAGCGCGTGCGCGGCTGGCTGGAACGCGCCTCCTTCCGCACGCCGTCGGCGTGTGCGCCCGAAGCGATCGCCGATGCGGTGCGCCTGGCCGAACTCGCGGAGATCGCCGGACGTCGCGGCGCGGTCGCCGCGAGTTGCCTGCGACAGGCGTTGGTCGTGTGGTGGTGGCTGCGTCGTCGCGGCCTGCCGGCGCAGTTGCGGATCGGCACGATCGGCAGCGGCGAGTCGTTCGCTGCGCATGCATGGGTCGAACTCGACGGCATCGCGCTTGCGCAGAAGGATCAGTCGTATCGATCGTTCGATGGATTGTGAGTGCGACGATCCGGAACACCGCGTTGCGGCTAATCGATCAGCGCCCGCCAGCGTGCAGCGTCATCCAAACGCCGTGGCCGAGCCGGCGCAGCCAGGCCCAGCCCAGGCCCCAGCGACCCTTGAATGGATACAGCTCGCGCATGTAGGCCGGATCCGGGAACAGTTTTTCCCAGATCCATGCCCGGCGTTTCGCGGCCGGCAACGTGCGCAGGCTGTGCCACTCCTGGTACCAGCGGCGCCTGGCCTTGCGCATGTCGAAGGACTCGCTTTTCGACGCGCGCTCCAGCGCATCCATCAGTCCGGTCGGCAGCGGCGTTGAAAAGGCGAACACCGCATTGCAAAGGCCGTCCCAGCACACGCCGGCGAGGCCGCGTTGCTCGGCGAGCTCGAGCAGGCGGCCGAATTCCCGTGCCGAGCAACGACGCGCGAGCAGGTCCATGTCGTACAACCAGATCAGGCGGTCGCCGATGCCGAGCGGAAGATTGCACACACGATGCATGCACGCATGCAGCAGGGCGTGGACATTGCCGAGTCCGCGCGCATTGGCGCCGAGCGCTGGCAGCGCGACCGCTTCGGCGCGCAGTTCATCGAAGCTGAAACGGCCTGCATACATCGCACTGTTGGACAGCGCCCAATGCGCATCGATCCAATGGATTTGGCCGTTTTCCGACTCGCGGCGGAAGACCAGTTCGTAAGCCATCGTGGTGGTCGTCGGAACCTGCGAATCGACGTAGTCGAGTGCGGCCAGCACCGGCTTGCAGCACTCCACGGCTTCGGTATCGGGCAGCAGCAGGTCGGTATCGCCGCGCGGGCGCAGGAACGGTGCCGGATAGACCCGATAGGCCAGCGCTGCGCCCTTGAGCAGCAGCGCCGGAATTCCGGCGGCCGCGAGTACTCGCATGACGCTGATGAGCTCGTTTCGACCCAGCAGGTCGACCATCAGTTGCTGGTGCACGGCGGCGGCGAGCGCGTCCTTGAATTCGTTCGGCAACGGCCACGTCGCGCCAGGTGCGCGCATGGCGTTGACGAGCAGGGCGCTGACGCCTTCGTCTTCGGCGACGGCGAGCATGCCATCGACCGCGCCCACTGGCGCTGCGGGCCAGTCCGGTCGCTCGCCGCGGATCGCAGCGGCCAGCCAGTCGCGTCGGGTCGAATACATGGCGGTATCGGTCTGCATCGTCACGATGCTAGCAGCACGCAATGAAGCGCGTAAGCGCGTCAGGCGATCTCGATCAGCCGCTGCACGCGCAGCGACTCGGCGAGGGCGAGCACGTCGCGCTCGATGTCCTCACGCGACACCTCATGCGACTGCTGCATCGCGTCGCAGACCTCGGCCAGGGTCTTGCCGTCGCCGAGCAACTGCCAGATCTGCGCGCCGACCGGGTCCAGGCCGAAGTAGGTTCCGCTGAGCAGATCCAGGATCACGGTTTCCGTGCCCACCGTGCGCGCCATCACCTGCGGTGGAATCGTCATTTTGTCGGACAGGTTCATGGCGTGTCGCTCGTGTCGCGTGCGTGTTCGAGGATGGCTTGCCTGACCTCGGCCAGCTTTCCGAAGTATCTGGGGTAGTCCAGCCGGTAGTAAATCGACTCGCTCACCATGCCGGACAATTCGTCGAAATGGGCGGCGAGCATCTGTCGTTCCTCGATGTCGAGCAGGAAGGAATGCCTGAGCAGTTCGATCAGCGCGTCGCCAGGTTTCAATCGCTCGAACACCGGGCGTTCCGCTGCGCCATCGCCGAGGAAATAGACGCGGCGCAGGATGCGCGGTTGTTCGCAGAAAGCGATCTGGTTGCCGGCCAGGAAACGCGGCTTGGAGGTGAACTGCACCGGCGGCGCGGTCGGCGTTGCTTCGCACAGCAACGCTTCCTCGCTGTCTTCCCACAGGCGGATCGAAGGATGGCTCGGCGTGATCCGCCATTGACCTTCCGCGGATTTCACTACCAGTCCGTCGTCGGTGAGGAAGCGGAATCCGTTGGTCGCGAAACTCGCCGCGAGGGTGGACTTGCCACGACCGGAAGCGCCCATGAACGCAACCGCCTGAGCGTCGATCTCGACCGCGCTGGCGTGGAACACCAGCGTGCCCTGCCTGCTCAGCGCCAGCGGCATCACCTGGTTCGCGAACAGGAACCGCACCGAGTCCTCGGAAATACCTGGCGCCGGCCAACAGCGCACCGCGCGGCCATCACCAGAAACGTGGAAATCCGCGAGATCAACGAAACGCAACAGGTAATCCGCGCGGTCGCGATGAAAGCGCGTCCACGGCGTTCCGTCCGGGAAAATCCACTCGTGGAACATCGGCGTCGGCAGCGGTGCCTGATGGCGCGCTTCGTCCAGCTGGAAATCGACCGACACTACGTCGTATCTCCGCCGAGTACCTGCGAGACGAACCGCGAGATCTCCCCGGCCGATGGCAGCAGGTCGGGGTGATCGCGCAGCACGGCTTGTTCGATTTGGTGCACCGTGCGTTGGCCGTCGCAGTAGGCGAGTACGCAGGCCCATGCAAGGCTGATACGGCTGGGCTTCGGTACATGCGCCGGATTGCGCCTGGCGATTTCCTCGGGCGTCAGCAATTCGCCCTGCCAGGTCGAATGGCTAAACCTGCGACCGCTCGAAAGGATTTCCACCTGCCACGCGATCAGGTGTTCGGCCGGGCGCGCCATCACGGTCGCCTTGACCACGTCGCCGGCTTTGACCGCGACGGCCTCGCCGATCGGCAGGAAGGCCTGATTGCGCTGGATAGCCCGATCCGACAACGGCGAATTGGTCATCCACACGCCATCGGCCAATTCGCATTCAAACCAGCCAGCCATCCCGTGCAGGATGCCTTCGCGTTCGATCCGCATCTCGACCGTCCAGGAACGGAACCCGGGATCGTCTTCGCGCAAGTCGATCTCGCCCAGTTCGGCCGGCGCACCGAGCAAGGCGTCCTTGCGCAAAGTCACGCCGTGCTTGGTATTGATGGCGTTCTCGCGCAGCCAATGGAACTCGGCGGGAATGGCATCCGCACGCCAGCCTTCGCTGAGCGCGCAACAGGTGTCCGACTCGATCGCCGCGAGTTGCAGTTTGATCCGCGAGGGAATCAGGGCCCCGCCGGGTTTCAGGAAACGTCGGCGCGCATCCTGCAGGCTTTGAACGATGCCGTAATCGAATCCGAAATAGCCGACCTGGTCGCAGACGACAGCATCGACCCGTTCGGGCAGTTCGACCTGATGTGCCTTGCCGTGGAGGAAGACGGTTTGCTCGCCCCATCCGGCGCGCACCAAGGATTCCCGGGCGACCCCGATCATGGCGGTGGAATCGATTTCGTAAACGCGCGCCGCGCCTGCTTTCAGGCACAGCAGACCGAGGACGCCGGTGCCGCAGCCCAGATCGGCGATGACGTCGCCGGGCCGGACGACACGGGCGACAGCCGCCTCGAATTGCGCAAGCCTCAGCGGATCGGCGACATACCCGAGATGTTCATCCAGATGCGAACTCACATCCCCACGCCCCACGCCGCGATCGGATCAGTGGACGGCGCGCGATGCTTGTGCGTTGGCCAGCAGCGCGTAATCGACCATCTTGTAGCCATCGGCATGCACGACCACGGCTTCGGGCAGGATCGCCTCGACCTCGTCGGCCATCACGCCGAGCCACCGTTCGTGACTGGTTGCGTCGCGGTATTCGGGCTTGTAATCGAACAAATACAGGCCGATGCCGAGCGGATGGGTACCGATACGGACGATATTTTCCTTGGTTGCGCGGTCGGAAACCATGGTGGAGGTCATCGTCATCATGACGCCGTCGGGTCCCGTTCCGGTGGTGCCCATGGTCAGTCGGCTGACCGAACCGTAGACATGCAGCACCGGCGGCGCGTAGGCCGCGCGCTCGCGAAGCCCGGAATTGCCGGTGGCGGCGGTTTGCGGATTGTTGGCCTGGACGTCTTTCATGCGTGCACTCCGTGTGTAGGTTTCCATCATGCATCAAATCGTGCGACTGGATGCATCCCGGTCGAGATTCCTGCTCGCTCGCTGCCGGACGGCATTGTAACCAGTGTATCAGGGCAGAATCGTGTCACAGGCATAAACGCTCCACAAGACCCAGAGCGGCCAGCCTGATTGCCGATCGTCCCGATAGGCCCGGTACAGGCGAAGCATTCCATCCGGAGTGATCCAGCCGGCTCGACGCGCGGGGATGGTTCGGGTCAGCGATTCGCCCATCCGATCCAGATGCCCGCGAAACACGACCGAGAACTCCGCCTTGCCGGCGCGATCCAGGATGCGTTGCGGCAGCAGGCCTCGTAACGCCTGCACATGGATGTATTTGGGCCGGTCGCCGCGCAGCCGCAATCGTTCGGGCGTCGAGAACGCGAACTGGATCAGCCGATGGTCGCGCAGCGGACAACGCATCTCGATTCCAGCGCGTGCGCTGAGGCGCTCGATGTTCTCCATCGCCTGATCGCTGAAAGCGTCATCCAGGCAATCCAGCATTTCCCGTTGCCCGACGCTGCACACGCGCCGGTGCGGCGATCTCCGGCGGCGACGGGCGATTTGCGCGCGCATGACCGACGACAGCCAGTAGCGATCGCTGGGGCCGGTTCCGCGAATGGCGTGCGACAGTCGGCGCAGCGCGCCTTGCAATGCGAGTGGCAGCAACGGCACCACGCCATGGCGCACGACCCACCGCATTGCCTGCGCGGCGCCGAATGCCGCGGCATCGGCGCGGTAACAGTCGCGCAAGGTTCGCCAATGACGCTGCGCAAGTTCCTCGGCGTAATACACACGCGAGCCTTGCAGGAATTCGTCGCCGCCTTCGCCGGTCAACAGCGCACGACTTCCGTGCATCGTGGCGTGGTGCCGGATGTCCTTGAACATCGCGGTGTTCGGAAAACCGGGGGGCTCGCGACAGGCGCGCGCCGATTCCTCGAACCACGACAGCGGGGGGATGGATGGCGGAATTTCGTGGATAGCCAGTCCCAGATGCTCGCCCACGGCGCGCGAATAAAGCAGTTCGTTGGCGCCACCGTCTTCGGTGAAGGCCAGCGTGTATCCGGCGATGGACGGAGCCGGCAATCGCGCATCGCGGCGAAGTTGCTCGGCCACGCAGAACACGGCGGACGAATCGAGGCCGCCGCTCACCTCGCACGCGAGCGGTCGATGCGAACGCGACATCCTTCGGATGGTGTCGCTCAACAGTTCGCGATAGTGGTCGAAATACTCCTGGTCGCTGGTGAACGGTAATGTCTGCCAGAGATCCGGCTTCCAGTATTTTTCCGGACGTGGCCCCGCGCTCCCGACCACCATCCGATGGGACGCCACCAGGCGCAGGATTCCGTTCCACAGGCTTTCGTCGCGCGAATGCCATTCGGCCGCGAGGAACTCGGCGAGCATTCCTTCGTTGGGCGTTTCAGGCACCCACGGCAGCGCCAGGATCGGATGCAACTCGGACGCGAACACCAGGGTTGTGCCGTTCCAGTGGTAATGGAAAAGCTTGTTGCCGATGCGATCGCGTGCGCAGAATAGTTGCTGCTGGCGCGCGTCCCAGATTGCGAGCGCGAAATCGCCGTCGATGTGCTGGAGACACTCGCGACCCCAGGTTTCGAATGCGCGCAGTACGAGTTCGGCGTCCGAACGATTGCGCAACACCGCGTCGTGCAGCAGCAATTCGCGGCGCAACTCTTCCCAGTTATCCACGCGGCCGTCCATCACCAGGACCAGGCTCTCGTCCTCGTTGGCCAGCGGTTGGGTTTCCTCGAGCGATTCGGGCGTGGTGCGCAACATGCACTGGCCGAGCGCCACCGATCCATGCTGCCAGTGATGGATGCCATCAGGCCCGCGATAGGCCATCGCGGAAGTCATGCCTTCGATCATTCCGGCCGCGACCGGCGCGCCGTCGAAATGGATGATGCCGGCGATTCCGCTCATGCGATGTGGCAATGCCAGGACAAAGTCGATATGCGCACAGTATCGGGTGCGTGACATACAGCAACAAGAACGGCGACCGTTTTCGGCGGTCGCCGTCGTTAAAGTCGCGGATCAATCACCGCTGTTGCTGCGGCGGTAACCGCTGGTCGTCAGCCGTTGCCCGCTCAGCTATTCGGCCGGCTGCCGGGGCGACTGTGTTGCTGACGCGCGCCGCGACCGCCGTCGCGTGCCGCGCCATGGCCTTTCGGGCCGGCGTGCGCGTGGCGCGGGGCTGCGGCATGCGGGCGACGGTCGTGTGAACGCGGCGGCTGGCGACCGGCAGGACGTCCGGCGCTGGTGCCATCGTTGCCCATGCGGAACGGACGACTCGGCGCGAAGCCTTCGACCGTCACCATTTCCAGATCCTGCTTGAGCAGGCGCTGGATCGCGCGCAACAAGGGGGCTTCGACCGGTGCGACGAGCGACAACGCAAGGCCTTCCGACCCCGCGCGACCGGTGCGGCCGATGCGGTGGATGTAATCCTCGGCGACCATCGGCAGGTCGAAGTTGATGACGCACGGCAACGAGTCGATGTCGAGGCCGCGCGATGCGACGTCGGTGCCGACCAGGATGGTCGTGCGGCCGGTCTTGAAATCGCGCAGGGCCTTCATGCGCGCGCCCTGCGTCTTGTTGCCGTGGATCGCGGCGGCGGTGAATCCCGCGGCCTCGATCTGGTCGGCAAGACGATCCGCGCCGTGCTTGGTGCGCGAGAAGATAAGCGTCTGCCGGCGGCTGTCCTGCGAGAGGATGTGCAGCAGCAGGTCGCGCTTGCGGTCGCCGTCGACCGGATGCACCCGGTGCGTGACGGTCGATGCGACCGAGTTGCGCGCGGCGCACTGCACTTCGGCCGGGTTGTACATGAACTGGTTGGCGAGC
>JANXZP010000210.1 GCA_025355485.1 Pseudomonadota bacterium | reverse complement strand
GTTCTCCTGGTACACGTTCACGTCGATCATCTCGTAGTGCGAACGGTTCGCCTTGGACAGGAAGTCCTGGATCGAATTGATCTTGTGGTCGATGTAGTGCTTCTTGCCCTTGATGTCGCGGGTGAAGCCGCGCACGCGGTAATCGGTCACCACGATGTCCGACTCGAACTGCTCGATCAGGTAATTCAATGCCTTCAGCGGCGAGATCACGCCGCAGGTGGCCACGTCGATGTCGGCGCGGAAGGTCGCGATGCCGTTGTGCGGATGCGTTTCCGGATAGGTGTGGACGGTGATGTGGCTCTTGTCGAGGTGCGCTACGACATTGGCCTCGCCGGTGTGTTCCCGCATCGCACCGCTGAGCGCTTCGCGGCCGATGTCCTTGCGATCGATGACCGGCTCCTCGGAAATCAGGATCGTCACCGACGCGCCCTGCGGGTCGTAGTCCTGGCGCGCGACATTGAGGATGTTCGCGCCGATGATCTCGGCGACGTCGGTCAGGATCTGGGTCAGGCGATCGGCGTTGTAGGCCTCGTCGATGTATTCGATGTAGCGGTCGCGCTGCTCGTCGCTGATCGCGTAGCACAGGTCGTAGATGTTGAAGCTCAACGACTTGGTGAGGTTGTTGAAGCCCTGGAGCTTCAGGCGCGGCAGTGGCTTGACCACGTAGGGCCTCCGGTCGGGCGATGGTGCAGGCCGGCGATTATCGGCCAAAGGGACCGACAAGCAAACCGGCGCGTTGCCCTGCGCGTCCGCACGGCCTAAGCTGCGCCTGAAACGGGGCGAACACCATGGCCAAAGTCTCCTCACTGATGCCGCACGCGCTGCTGCACCCGCTGATCTCGCCCGAGCTCGCGCCGGACGCAGCGACGATGGAGCGTTTCCTCGGCTATTGCCACCGCCGGCGCTATCCGAACCGCAACGACGTGTTCCGCCCCGGCGACGACGCCGACATCCTGCATTACGTGATCAGCGGCACGCTGTCGATCATCAGCGAAGAGCCCGACGGCCGCGAACTGGTACTGAATTACCTCAACCCCGGCGATTTCATCGGCGAGCTGGGCCTGTTCGTGAAGACCGAGCGCCGCGAGGTCGTGCTGCGCACGCGCAGTCCGGTCGAACTCGCCGAGATCAGCTACGAGCGCCTGCTCGGCCTGTTCAGCGGCCCGCTTGCAGCCGAATGCCCGCGCCTGCTGTATGCGATCGCATCGCAACTGGCCAAGCGCCTGCTCGACACCAGCCGCAAGGCCAGCCGGCTTGCTTTCATGGATGTCAGCGGGCGGATCCTGCGCACCTTGGGCGACCTGTGCGAAGACCCCGAAGCGCTCAGCCATCCCGACGGCACCCAGATCCGTGTCTCGCGGCAGGAACTCGCGCGCATCGCCGGCTGCTCGCGCGAGATGGCTGGCCGCGTGCTCAAGCAGATGCAGCTGGACGGCCTGCTGCATGCACGCGGCAAGACCGTCGTGGTGTATCGAACCGCGCGATGAATCTCGCGGTTCGATGACAAGCACTGCGTCGCCACTATTGCCGCACCTGCGTATCGCGACCTGTACCGATGCTGCGGGCATCGCTGCCCTGCTCGGCACCTTGGGTTATCCCTGCGATCGCGACGACGCGGCGGCGCGGATCGCGCTGGTGGCATCCGACCCGCGACACTGCGTGATCGTCGCCGACCACCACGGCGACTGCGCCGGACTGATCGCGATGCTGTCGCGATATTCGTTCGCGCACGGCGTGGACATCTGCCACATCGCCGCGCTGGTGGTCGCGCAGACGTACCAGCGGCGCGGCATCGGCCAGCAATTGCTGCGCGAGGCGCAGGCCTGGGCGCGCACGCAAGGCGCCGCGCGAATCGAAGTCGCCAGCGCGGCCCACCGCGAATCGGCGCACGCGTTTTATCGCAGATGCGGGTTTCCGGACAGCGGGCTGCGTTTCGTCAGGCGGCTCCGCGGCGCATAGCCCGCTTCCGTCGCGATGGAATCATCCCGAGCGCAGTGCAAGCCCACTCGGCTCGCTAGCAAACGTATGCCGACTCTACGCGCTGGGATTGGATATTGATGGACAGAGAACAACTGAACTGAGCGCCGACGGGATGCATGGTGCATGCGGTACCACCCATGAACTTTGTAATGGATCCATCCATGAGGCATTGATCCTTGACAGGCTTGACCGACATTGCCTGATAAAGATCTTTCGCTGCGGCCCCAGTCAGAAAAAGCTGAAAATGGGTATTCTTTGGTTCGTTCTTTGGCGCATCGATTATCGTCTTGCCGCCAAGGGCATAAGAACCTGAAAGAGTTCCTGACCCCGGAGCCGCAATAGCGACGGTGCCCAGACTACAAACAAGTAACACGAGAAACTTTCGCGACAATTTCATAAGCACCCAAGCGCGAACAGACCTCGGAGCAGAGGCATAGCGCGACTATCCCAGTGTTATTCGACCCTCGCAACAGGCCGATGTGCGGCCTCGGCGGGCAGTATGCCCGCTGCCGTTCGGGGCCCCTGCGTAGCGGCGGGTGCCGGCGGATAGACCCGCAGGGCGGCGCGCACGATGCGCGCCGTTCGCCGTCGGCACATGGATGTGGCGTCGGTGAATCCCGTCGGCGCACGCGAACCCGGAGTGCATGGATGCACGCAGGGCGCATAGCCCGGGGTGTCCTTCTTTTGGTGCACTTTTCTTCGGACAAGCGAAGAAAAGTCACCCGCTCGAGCAGCGAGCGGAACGCTGTGCTTCATCGCGGCGCAAGAAACCGACACGATTTATTTCGCGAACAACTCGTGCAACGCGGCACCAGGATCATCCGCGCGCATGAAAGTCTCGCCGACCAGGAACGCATGCACGCCCGCCGTGCGCAGGCGCGCGACATCGGCGCTCGTCGCGATGCCGCTTTCGGTGACGAGGATGCGATCGGCCGGCACGCGATCCTTCAACGCCAGCGTGGTATCGAGCGACACATCGAAGGTGCGCAGGTTTCGGTTGTTGATGCCGATGAGTCGCGATGGGATGTCGAGGGCGCGTTCAAGCTCTGCGCCATCGTGCACCTCGACCAGCACATCCATGTCGAGCTCGGCGGCAAGCAGCGACAGTTCCAGCAGCGCCGCATCGTCGAGCGCCGCGACGATCAGCAGGATGCAATCCGCGCCCAATGCGCGCGCTTCGTACACCTGGTACGGATCGATCACGAAATCCTTGCGCAGCACCGGCAACGCGCAGGCCGCACGCGCCTGCTGCAGGTACGCATCGGCGCCCTGGAAAAAATCCACGTCGGTCAGCACCGACAAGCAGGTCGCGCCGCCGCGTTCGTAGCTGCGCGCGATCGCGGCCGGATCGAAATCGGCGCGGATCACGCCCTTGCTGGGGCTGGCCTTCTTGATTTCGGCGATCACCGCCGCATCGCCGCGCGCTATGGTTTGCTCGATCGCATCGGCAAACGGCCGCGGCGCCGGCAGATCGGCGCAACGCGCGGCGAGTTCATCCAGGCTGAGGCGTGCAGAGTGTTCGCGGATTTCTCCGACCTTGCGCGCGAGGATGCTCTGCAAAATATCGGGCTGGAGGACATCGGACATCAGCGCTCCGCCCGCGGCCCGGAATACGCGCGCTCGACTTTCGCGACGCGTATCTCGAAGTGTTCGTACCAGCCGGTCCTGCCGTGGTCGCGCACGGCGGTGTGCTCGACGTGGTGTTTCCATGCGGAAATCGCCGCTTCGCTTTCCCAATAACTGATGGTGACGCCGAAACCGTCGGCGGCGCGCACCGATTCCACGCCGACGAAGCCCGGCTGTTCTGCGGCTAGCTCGAGCATGCGCTGGGCCGCTTCGTCATAGCCCACCGCATCGTCATCGTTGCGCAGCGAGGTGAAGATCACCGCGTAATACGGCGGTTCGGGAGTTGCCGCGAAAGATCCGATGTTCATCACGCCACCTCTCACAAGGCATACAAATCGATTTCAGTTTGCGCCGCCAAGGCGCTGCGTCGCCTGCACGAACGCATCGAGTTTCGCTCGTGCGGCGCCGCTGGCGAGCGTCTGCCGCGCGAGCGCGATGCCGTCATCGATGCTGGTCACGACATCCGCAGCGTACAGCCCTGCGCCCGCATTGAGCGCGACGATCTCGCGCGGCAGCCCGGCATGGTTGGCCAGCGCATCGAGCAGCATGATTTTGGATTCGGCGGCATCGCGCACGCGCAGGTTGCGACTGGCGCCCATCGCGATGCCGAAATCCTCGGGATGGATTTCGTATTCGCGCACCTTGCCATCGCGCAATTCGGCGACCAGGGTGGAAGCGCCGAGCGTGATTTCGTCCATGCCGTCGCGACCCCACACCACCAGCGCGTGGCGCGCGCCGAGGCGCTGCAACACGCGCGCCTGGATGCCGACCAGATCGGAATGGAACACGCCCATCAGGATGTTCGGCGCGCCGGCCGGATTGGTCAGCGGTCCGAGGATGTTGAACAGCGTGCGCACTCCCATTTCCTTGCGCACGGCGGAAACGTTCTTCATCGCCGGATGGTGGTTCGGTGCGTACAGGAATGCGAGGCCGGTTTCGGCGAGGCATTGCGCGACCTGCGCCGGCGCGAGCTCGATGTTCGCGCCCAGCGCCTCGAGCACGTCCGCGCTGCCCGACTTCGACGACACGCTGCGATTGCCGTGCTTGGCGACTTTCGCGCCCGCCGCCGCGACCACGAACATCGCGGCGGTGGAGATGTTGAAGGTGTTCGCGCCATCGCCACCGGTGCCGACGATGTCCACGAAGTTTTCGGAATCTGGCGTTTCGACCTTGATCGAAAATTCGCGCAGTACCTGCGCCGCGCCGGCGATTTCGTCGATGGTTTCCTTCTTCACGCGCAGGCCGGCCAGGATCGCCGCGGTCATCGTCGGCGAAACCTCGCCGCGCATGATCTGTCGCATCAACTCGACCATTTCGTCGAAAAAGATCTCGCGATGCTCGATCGTGCGTTGCAGGGCTTCTTGCGCAGTAATGGCCATTGTGGTCTTGTGCGGGCTCGAATCAATGCGTCAGGAAATTCTTCAGCAGTGCGTGTCCATGCTGCGTGAGAATCGACTCCGGATGGAACTGCACGCCCTCGACGCGCAAGCTCTTGTGGCGCAGTCCCATGATCGCCTCGACGCCGCCGTTCGCGTCCTCGGTCCACGCAGTGACTTCCAGATCATCGGGCAACGCGTCGCGTTCGACCACCAGCGAGTGGTAGCGCGTGGCCTCGAACGGATCGGGCAAGCCCGCGAACACGCCGACGCCGTTGTGGCGCACGGGCGAGGTCTTGCCGTGCATGATCCGCTCGGCACGCACGATTTTTCCGCCGAACGCCTGGCCCAGCGCCTGGTGGCCGAGGCAGACGCCGAGGATAGGAATCCGGCCGGCGAGTTTCGCGAAGATCTCCAGCGACACACCGGCATCGTCCGGCGTGCCGGGGCCGGGCGAGATCACTATCCGTTCGGGCGCGAGTTTCTCGATCCCCGCCACGTCGATCGCATCGTTGCGCACCACCCGCACCTCCTGCCCCAGCTCGCCGAAATACTGCACGAGGTTGTAGGTGAAGCTGTCGTAGTTGTCGATCATGAGCAGCATACAGCGCCTATCTATTTGATTTATAAAGCGTGGAAGCGCCGTGCAC
>JANXZP010000167.1 GCA_025355485.1 Pseudomonadota bacterium | reverse complement strand
CAAAGATCGGTGCAACCAAGCCGCAGCACTTGCATGTCGTGGACTTGTTGGCCTTGCGGCCGCGCTGAAGCCTTTCGCCCCAGCGAGCCGCACATCATACAGCCAACACCCCGTACGTCAATAGCTCAAAGGAGGATTTTTGTGCAACTGTCGTCAGGACTGCGCCTGATCCAGCCTGACCCGCGCGAAGTTGCGCTTGCCGATCTGCAACACGCCCTCGAACCCCGCCGTGAACACGCGTTGCGCGTCCTCAATCACCACGCCGTCGATGCGCACCGCGCGCTCCTTGAGCTTGCGCGCGGCCTCGGCGTTGCTTGGCGCAAGCCCGGCAGCGACCAGCAAGGGCGCTACGCGCAGACCGTCGGCAGGAATCACGAGCGCGTGCAGCGGCAACAGACTGGTATCGCCTTCGCCACGCACCACCGCGTGCCAACCGGCGATCGCCTGCTCGGCGGCGGCGGCATCGTGGAAGCGCGCCGCGAGCTCGCGCGCAAGCCGCAGCTTCGCATCGCGCGGATTGAGTTGCCCGGCGTCGACATCGGCCTGCATGCGCGCGAGTTCAGCCATCGACACATCGAAGCTCAGCAACTCGAACCAGCGCCACATTAGCGCGTCGCCGATCTTCATCGTCTTGGTGACGATGTCGATCGCCGGCTCGTTGATGCCGATGTAGTTGCCCAGCGACTTCGACATCTTGTTGACGCCATCGAGCCCCTCGAGCAGCGGCATCGTGAGCACGATCTGCGGCGGCTGCCCGACCTGCTCTTGCAACGCACGACCCATCAGCAGGTTGAATCGCTGATCGGTGCCGCCAAGCTCGACATCGGCCTTGAGTGCAACCGAGTCGTAGCCTTGCACCAATGGATACAGGAACTCGTGGATCGCAATGGATTGCTCCGACTTGTAGCGCTTTGCGAAGTCGTCGCGTTCAAGCATGCGCGCGACCGTGTGCGAAGCGGCGAGGCGGATCATGTCCGCCGCCGACATCTTGTCGAACCATTCAGAATTGAAACGCAACTCGGTCTTCTGCCGATCGAGCACCTTGAGCACCTGCTCGGCATAGGTGCGCGCATTCGCGGCGACATCCTCGCGCGTCAGTGGTTTGCGCGTCACGTTCTTGCCGGTCGGGTCGCCGATCATTCCGGTGAAGTCGCCGATCAGGAAAATCACCGTGTGTCCGAGGTCCTGGAACTGGCGCATCTTGTTGAGCAGCACGGTGTGGCCGATGTGCAGGTCGGGCGCGGTCGGATCGAATCCCGCCTTGACCCGCAATGGTCGCCCAAGCGCCAGACGCGCGGCAAGTTCATCGCGCTTGAGGATGTCGGCCGCGCCGCGCGCGATCAGGTCAAGGCTGGTTTGAAGGTCGCTCATCATCATCCTGTTTTTGGGCACCAAGCTCGTCACTTGTGTGGATTGGATCGCCAGCGAGGCTTGTGACGTTAAAGTGAAGTTAATTGTTGCAGAGCAAAAAAATCAATTGCAACAAGGGTTTGACGCGCATCTTTGCAGCCGGTTATGGTTCGGCGGCTGCATGGAAGGGGAGAACTTCAGGGCATGGATTGCACCGGCTATTTGATCGGATTCTTGAACTGCGGAACACAAAAAACATGACCATGGATACATCCCCCAAATCCATTGGCGGAACGCATCGGCACGATAGCGTATCCCTGACCCATGTCGCCAAGTCCTGGTTCAAGCGTCTCGACGCTGCCGGCAGCGACGATTTCCATGGCCGCTGGTCGCGCGAACACTGGATGCTCGCGAGCATGTTTGCCACGATGGGCGCGCTGGTCGTCGCGATCGTTCCCGGCTTCACCAACGCCATGCATACCCCGACTGTCGCGCGCACCACGTTCGCGCTGTCGCTACCGACGCCGCCCAAGGCCGCCACCGTGGCCCCGGTCAACAACTGGCAAATCGTGCGCGTGCAGAAAGGACAAACTCTGGGTTCTCTGTTCGCCGATCTGAACCTGCCAGCCAGCGACATGCAGCGCATCCTCGCGCAGCCCGGCACGAAACAATCGCTCACCCATCTGCGCGACGGCGACCAACTGGCTTTCGAGATTCCAGCGCCAGGCGCATTGCGCGGATTGCGTTTCGACAAGGACGATTCCACCCGGGTCGTACTGCGCATCGACGATTCCACCATCAACAGCACCCAGATCAAGCGTCCGCTGGAAACCCGCCTGGAATCCACCAGCGGAGTGATCCAGGGCTCGCTGTTCAGTTCGGGCGCGCATGCCGGACTGAGCGATACCGCCATCATGCAGATGGCCAAGATTTTTTCCTACGACATCGACATGGCGCAGGACCTGCAACCCGGCGACAGCTTCCAGGTCGTGTACGAAGACTTCTGGCGCGAAGGCCAGCGCGTGCGCACGGGCGACATCATCGCTGCCAGCTTCGACAACAACGGCAAGCGTTACTTCGCCTATCTCTACACCCATCCAAACGGCAAGACCGAATTCGTCGATGCCGACGGCCGGCCGCTGAAGAAAAGTTTCATGCGCACGCC
>JANXZP010000156.1 GCA_025355485.1 Pseudomonadota bacterium | reverse complement strand
ATCACGATCCCGCGCCGCGAGCTGATCGCCTTGACGCCGGGCACGCTAGCGACGGAGCGCGCGATCACCGTGCCTTCCATCTGCGGGTGCGCCGTGTCGCGGATCCAGATCGGCACGTTCGCGTCGCGGCACGGATGGATGCAGCGCGGATGCAGCACCTTCGCGCCGGTGGTCGCGATTTCCTGCGCCTCTTCGTAGTCGAGGCGCGACAGGAGGCGTGCGTCCGGCACCTGGCGCGGATTCGCGCTGAACATGCCGGGTACGTCGGTCCAGATTTCCACGCGCTGCGCACCGAGCAACGCGCCGAAATTCGTCGCCGATGTATCCGAACCGCCGCGCCCGAGGATCGCGGTGCTGCCGTCGCCGTGGCGCGCGATGAAACCCTGGGTGATCAGCAGGGTCGCGCCATCGCCGAAACGTGCGCGCATTGCGGGGCCGATCGTCGTATCGCAGGAGACCGACAGGCGCCGTGCCCAGTCGCTCTGGTTCGGGCGCGATGCCGCATGCAGCCAGTCGCGCGCATCGATCCAGCCAACCGCCGCGCCCTGCGTGGACAGATACGCAGCGCCGAGGGTCGAGGACAACAGCTCGCCCTGCGCGAGCAATTCGGCCTGCCAGTCCAGCTGCGCGTTGGCACGCCGCAGGTCGGCGAGCAATGCATCGAGCATGCGCAGGCGCTCACCGAGCACGGCATCCGGATCGAGTCCCAGCGTTTGCGCGAATGCGCGATGGCGTTGCGCGATCGAACCCATGCGTTCTGCGCATGCCGCATCATCGGCGTGCGCATCGATCACGCCCTGCAACGCGTTGGTGATGCCCGACAGCGCCGATACCACGGCGAGTACACGCACGCCCTCACGCCCGGCATGTTCGCGCATCAGCGCGCCGATGGTGTCCCAGCGGCTGCGTTCGCTGACGCTGGTGCCGCCGAACTTGAGGACGATCCAGCGCGGCGCCTTGGGGTGGATGTCGGCGCCCGGCACGGGCACGGCAGAGGACATGGCGGACCTGGCGACCAAAGGGAATGCGCCCGGGATGCCGCGCGCAAGCCGTCATGATAAGCGAAGCGATCCGGATTGGCCGCAGCGGCACATGCGCAGGACGCTCGATTTTGCAGAAGCTGCTGCTGAAACGTCATGCGTCCGCTGCTCTCGGCATCCTGCCTCCGCAGCATTCGTGCATCCATGCGCATCAAAAAACGGGGGCCCGCGAAGGCCCCCGTCCACAACGATCCCGCCGTGATGCGATGAATCAGATCTCCGGGCGCACATCCACGCGGACGCGGATGCGGCTGCCCGGATCGACCACCGAACGCACGTGCTGGATGCGGCCGCGGTAGTCGTAGGTCACGTCGTAGCCGACCACGCGACGGTCGCGGCGATAGTCGGTGTCGACCTCGCAGCGCGTGTCGTTGTAGTAGCCCTGGTCGCCGTAGCCGTAGCCACTGTTGTTCCAATAGCCGTGGTCGCGGTCGTAGTTGCCGTAGCTACGATCGTAGCGGTTGTCGCGCTGCACCGCGCCGGCGATCGCATACCCAGCCACCGCACCAGCGATGGTCGTGGCCTTGCGGCCGTCGCCCTTGCCGACGCTGTTGCCGAGCGCGCCACCGATCAGCCCGCCCAGCAGCTTGCCACCGTTGACGCCGGAGTGGCCGTAATAGCCGTTGTAGCCGCTGTTGTAGCCGTTACCGTCATAGCCGTAGCCGTCGTTGCCACCGTAGCAGCGCTGGCTGCGCACCGGCTGGTTGACGACCTCGACGATCGGATCGACGTTCACCACGCGCGCATAGTCGTAGTAGCCGCGGCCGTACGGGCCGTCTTCATAACGGTAGCTGGTGCTGACATAGCCAGCGTTGTAGCCGTTGCCGTATCCGTAGTCGCCGCTGTTGTACGCGCCGTTGTAGGCATTGTTGTAATAGCGCTTGTCGTAGCCGTACCGGTTGCGCTGCGCGGCACCGGCAACGTTGTAGCCGATCACGGCGCCGGCGATGGTGGCGGCTTTGCGGCCGTCGCCCTTGCCGACCAGGTTGCCGAGCGCGCCGCCGACCAGACCACCCACCAGCTTGCTGCTGGTGATGTTGATGCCGCCGTTGGCGTAGCCGGAATTGCCATAGCCATTGTTGTAGGCGTAATCGTACGGACTTGCCGCCGCGGTTCCGATCGCAGCGGTCATCATCAGGGTGATCGCGGTGGCAGCAAGGCGTTTCATGGTGATCTCCGAAGACGCGGAATTGCGTCGGGAGCGATGCTGCGGTTGGTCAGCTATCCGCAAGCTGAATCCATACGACGATGCTAGGAATCGTTCAGCGCCGTGACAGCGCGCCGATAACTCGCGTTCAGCCTCGCCGCGCACCCGCCCGGGCGACAGGCCTGGAACCCTGATTGCTGCGCTGCATCCTTGACCTGCCCCGCTGCTGCTGCAAGGCTGCGCCTGAAGGCTGCGCTGTCGGTGCGGCCGGGTCGCATGACCGCAGGGTGGGGGTCGCCTCTTGCCGCTACGGCGTCGTGCCAGCGCAGTAATGCGCCGGTGCCATGCGCGTCCATTCGCATGCCAAATCCGGAGAAATCGTGATGCCTCCCGCCTACAGCACCCAGCAGATCCGCAACATCGCCCTGGTGGGCCACACCGGCGCCGGCAAAACCTCGTTGTTCGAAGCCCTGCTGCTGGCCGGCGGCGCGATCCAGACGGCAGGCAGCGTCGAGCGCGGCACCACGGTGTCCGACCACGACCCGATGGAGCGCGAACGGCAGCATTCGCTCGGCAGCGCGATCGCCTCGATCGACCACGGCGACGCGCACATCAACCTGATCGACACCCCGGGGTATCCGGATTTCCGTGGCCCAGCGCTGTCGGCGATCGACGCGGTGGAAACCTGCGCGATCGTGGTCAACGCCGCGCTCGGCATCGAACACTCCACCCGCCGGATGATGGAGCACGCCGCCGAACGCGGGCGTTCGCGCATGATCGTCGTGCACCGCATCGATGCCGAAGGCGTCGAACTCTCCATGCTGCTGGCGAACCTGCGCGAAGCCTTCGGCAAGGAATGCCTGCCGATCAACCTGCCCTGCGACAACGGCCGCGGCGTGGTCGATTGCTTCTTCAAGCCCGAGGGCGATTCCGACCTCGGCCCGGTATCGGTCTGGCACCAGCAGATCATCGATCAGGTCGTCGAGATCAACGAGTCGGTGATGGGCCATTACCTCGACCTCGGTGAAGAAGGCCTGACGCCGCAGGAACTGCACGATGCGTTCGAGCAATGCCTGCGCGAAGGCCACCTGGTGCCGATCTGCTTCGCCTCGTCGCGCACCGGTACCGGCGTGCGCGCGCTGCTGGACGTCGCCACGAAGCTGCTGCCGAATCCCGCCGAAGCCAATCCGCCGGCCTTCGTGAAAGGCACTGGCGCAGATGCGCAGGCCATCCTTGCCGAGCCCGATGCCAAGAAGCACGTGATCGCCGACGTGTTCAAGATCGTCAACGATCCGTTCGTGGGCAAGCTGTCGGTGCTGCGCGTGTACCAGGGCACGATCCGGCGCGACAGCCAGTTGTTCATCGACGACGGCAAGAAACCGTTCAAGGTCGGCCACCTGTTCAAGCTCAAGGGCAAGGACCATGTCGAGATCGAATCGGCGATCCCCGGCGACATCGTCGCGGTCGCCAAGGTCGAGGAGATCCACTTCGACGCGGTGCTGCACGACTCGCACGACGAGGACCAGATCCACCTCAAGCCGCACGCGTTCCCGAAACCGATGTTCGGCCTGGCGATCGAAGCCGCGACGCGCGGGCAGGAACAGAAACTTTCCACCGCGCTGCACCGGCTCGCCGAGGAAGATCCCTGCTTCCACATCGAACACAACAAGGAAATGAACGAGACCGTGATCCGCGGCCTCGGCGAACTGCACCTGCGCACGATGCTCGAACGCATGAAGGCGCGCTACGGCGTCGAGGTGAAGTCGCATCCGCCGCGCATCGCGTATCGCGAAACGATTTCCGCGAAAGCCGAAGGACACCATCGGCACAAGAAACAGACCGGCGGCGCCGGCCAGTTCGGCGAAGTGTTCCTGCGCATTGAGCCATTGCCGCGCGGCGGCGGTTTCGAGTTTCAGGACGCGGTGAAAGGCGGCACGATTCCCGGCCAGTTCATCCCGGCGGTCGAGAAAGGCGTGCGCATGGTGCTCGAAGGCGGTGCCGTTGCCGGCTATCCGCTGCAGGACATTCGGGTAACCGTGTACGACGGCAAATACCACACCGTCGATTCGAAGGAAGTCGCATTCGTCGCCGCGGGCAAGAAAGCCTTCCTCGACGCGATCGGAAAGGCGCAGCCGCAGGTGCTCGAACCGATCGTGGTCGTCGAAGTCGCCGCGCCCGAACGCCACATGGGCGACATCACCGGCGCGCTGGCCGGCAAGCGCGCGCGCATCAACGGCACCGACGCGGGCATCGGCGACGAAATCCTGATCAAGGCGCAAGTGCCGCTATCCGAACTCGAAGGCTACGCCGCCGAATTGAAAGGGCTTACCGCCGGACGCGGCCGCTACAGCCTCGACTTCAGCCACTACGAACCGGTTCCGGCAACCGTGCAGAAGCAGTTGATGGAGGCCTACAAGCCGAGGCATGAGGAAGATTGAGCGGCTGTGCCCGCTTCGCTCCGGATACTGGCGATGGATGAGATCGCCTAATCGTCGTTGACGATAGTGCCGGTGCCCACCCCGTTGATCAGCGTCGCGCCGTTGACATTGCTCACGATGACGCGGAAGCGTTCGTTCGGTTCGACGGTGGTATCACCGTCGATGGTCACGCTGAAGGTCTTGCTCAACTGACCGGCCGGTATGGTTTCCCCGGCCAGGCTGCTGGCCACGTAATCGCTGCCGGCGATGGCAGTGACGTTGGCGGTGGCGATGTCGTAGGTGACGTTGCCGGTCGATGCGCTCGACAGGCTGATGGTGAACGTGGCCAGTTTGGTGCCGCTGTTGCCTTCGGTCACCGACACGGTGCCGATGCTCAGGCAGACGCAGTCGTCGTTCTGGATCGTTCCGACCGCCTGGCCGCGCGCGACGTGCGCGCCGTTGACATTGCTGATGCTGACGAAGAAGGTTTCATCTGGCTCGATCACGGTGTCGCCATTGATGGTGACGCTGAAGTTCTTGCTGAGCTGGCCGGCCGGAATGGTTTGCCCGGTCAGGCTGCTGGCCACGTAGTCGCTGCCTGCTATGGCGGTGCCGTCGGCAGTGGCGATGTCGTATGTCACGTTGCTGGGCGAAGCGGAGGACAGGACGACCTTGAACGTGAGCAACTTGGTGCCGCTGTTGCCTTCCTTGACCGCCACGTCTGCGATCGACAGGCTCACCGTCGGCGGTGGTGCTGCCACGCTGACCTGCTGCAATGTCTGGCTGCCCAGGCCGCCGTTATCGGTCACGGTCAATGTGACCGTATAGGTGCCGGCGGTCGCGTAGGTCTTGCCTGGGTTGGCGGCAGTCGAGGTCGTGCCGTCGCCGAAATCCCAGCTGCGCGATGCGATCGTGCCGTCGCTGTCGGTCGATGTGTCGATGAAGTTCGCGGTCAGCGCGTTGGTGGTGTAGGTGAAACTCGCCGTCGGGGCGATGTTAGCGGTGTCATCGTTCAATATCGTGCCGATCGCCTGGCCGTGCGCAACGAGAGCGCCGCTGACGTTGCTGATGTTGACTAAGAAGGTTTCGTCGGGCTCCACCGTCGTGTCGCCGTTGATGGTGACGGAGAATGTTTTGCTCAGTGAACCGGCAGGGATCGTCTGGTTGGTCAGGCTGTTGGCCACGTAATCGCTGCCGGCGCTGGCGGTGCCGTCGGCGGTGGCGATGTCGAAGCTCACGTTGCTCGAAGATGCAGCGGACAGGCTAACCTGGAACGTGAGCGTCTTGGTGCCGCTGTTGCCTTCGGCGATCGACGCATCGGCGATGGACAGGCTCACTGGCGGCGGCGCCGTCACCGTGACTTGTTTCGAGGTCTGGCTGCTCAGGCCGCCGTTGTCGGTCACGGTGAGAGTCACCGTGTAAGTACCGGCGTTCGCATAGGTCTTGCCCGGGTTGGTGGCGATCGAAGTCGTACCGTCGCCAAAATCCCAGTGGCGCGATGCGATCGCGCCGCCGCTGTCGGTCGATGTGTCGGTGAAGTTCGCAGTCAGCGTGTTGGTCGTGTAGGTGAAAGCCGCGGTCGGGGGCGAATTGGAAATATCGTCGTTCTGGATCGTACCGACCGCCTGGCCGCGCGCGACCAGCGCGCCACTGACGTTGCCGAGGTTGACGAAGAACGTCTCGTCCAGTTCCACCGTCGTGTCGCCGTTGATGGTGACGACGAAATTTTTGCTGAGTACGCCGGGGGTAATCGTCTGGCCGGTCAGGTTCTTGGCCACGTAATCGCTGCCGGCGGTGGCGGTGCCGTCAGCGGTGGCGATGTCGTATGTCACCTTGGTGGTCGAAGTCGCGGACAAGGCGACCTTGAAGGTCATCGTCTTGGTACCGGAATTGCCTTCCTTGACCGCCACGTCGGCGATCGACAGGCTGACCGTCGGTGCTACCACTGTTACCTGTCGCGTGGTTTGGCTGCTCTGTCCAGCGTTATTGGTCACGGTGAGAGTCACCGGATACGTGCCCGCGTTCGCATAGGTCTTGCTGGGGTTGGTGGCGGTCGAGGTCGTGCCGTCGCCGAAATCCCAGTTGCGCGCGACGATGCTGCCGTTGCTGTCGGTCGAGGTATCGGTGAAATTCGCGGTCAGGAAGCTGGTGGTGTAGCTGAAGTTCGCGGTGGGCGGCAGATAGGTGGAGGATGCATAACTGCCGGTCAGGGTGACGCCGTTGATGAACGCGTAAGCCTCGACGAGCACGTAATAGGTGCCGCCCTGCACGCTGGGGATCGGGCAGGATTCGCTGGTGGTGGGCGAGGTCGAGGAGCAGTCGTAATCGCTCAGCGTCGGCGGCGCGCCGTACTTCACGTACAGGTCGGCGTCGCCACTGCCGCCGATGGTCACGAACTGTAGCCCCGTGGCGTCTGCGGGAACGGCCAGGGTGAAACGCAATTCGCCGCCGGCATTCGCGGAAAGGCTGGCCGTCGGCACGCCGTTGCCCAACATCTGCACGGGCGGACTCACCGACACGTTGCGCAGCGTGCAATCGGTTGCGTTGGCGTTGTCGGTATCACTGAGTTGCACGGAATACGTGCCGGCCCGGTTGTACGAGTGGCTGGCGCTGGCAGTGGTCGCGCTGGTGCCGTCGCCGAACGTCCATTTGCGCGAGGCGATGCTGCCGTCGCTGTCGGTGGACAAATCGGATACGTTGATCGTCAGGCCGCTGACGGACTGGGTGAAATCCACGACGGGCTTGGCGTTGCCGGCGCCGGCGCCGGTGAGGCTGACACCGGAAAATCCGTTGTTGGCCACGAGCATCGCGTAGTAGGTGCCGGGCTGGGCCGTCGGGATGCCGCACGACTCGCCATTGCCCACGTTGGTCGAACTGCAATCGTAGTTGCTGGTCGTCGGCAGCGCGTTGTACTTGACGTACAGATCGGCATCGCCACTGCCGCCATTGCTGGTGAAAACCAGGCCGGCGCGGGTCATGGATGCCGGCAGGGCGAAGTACAGGGTGTTGCCCGTACTCGCCGACAGGTTGTTAAGCGGCACTCCGTCGCTGAGCAGTTGCGCGTTGCCAATCGCGGTCTGCAGCAACGCATTCGCATCGACCAGGCCGGCGCCATTCAGTCCCGTGCAACCCTGCACCATCGGATAGGCGGTGGCCTTGAGTTGCGCCTTCATTGCGGCGGGCGTGTACGGCAGCAACCCGTGCGCCACGCGCGCGCTCTGCGCGAGCGCGATCGTGCCCGAGGTATGCGGCGTGGCCATCGAGGTACCGCTGTAATAGGCATAGCCCTCGGTCGTGGGCGTCGTGGCGCCCTGATTGATCGTCGAAATGATGCTGACACCCGGCGCCGAGACAGCGACCGTGGATCCGTAGTTGGAAAACGCGGCCCGAGCACTGCTGCTGTTGACCGCACCGACCGCGATCACGTTGGCGCAATTGGCGAGGTTGAAGTTCGCCGCGTCGGTGCCATCGTTGCCGGCGGCGACCACCACGGTCGTACCCAAGCCGACTGCGGCGTTGATCGCGTTCTGCGCGGTGATGCTGCACGGGCCGCTGCCGCCCAGGCTCAGATTCGCGACCTCGGCGGGATTCGCATTGGCCGGCACGCCGGGCACACTGCCGCCGGCGGCCCAGACCAGACCGTCGGCGATATCGGAAATGGTGCCGCCGCCGGCGCCGAGCACGCGCACCGGCACGACCTTCGCGCTCCAGGCGGCGCCAATCACGCCCTGGGCGTTGTTGCCGACCGCGGCGACCGTGCCGGCGACATGCGTGCCGTGCCAACTCGAGTTCGAGCCTCCCGAGTAATCACCCGGATCGTGCGGATCGCTGTCGCGGCCGTCGCCATCGTTGGACGACACCGGATCGCTGACGAAGTCGTAACCGGGCAGCACGTTGGCGTTGAGGTCGCTGTGGTCGGTGATGCCGGTGTCGATCACCGCCACCACCACGCCGCCACCGTTGCCGATGTCCCAGGCCTGGTCGGCACGGATGCCGGCGTCGGCGTCGGTCATGCCCCACTGGTTCACGTAGTTGGTGTCGTTGGGCGTGAACACGGCATGCAGAACGCGGTCGACCTCAACGTACTCGACGTCCGGATCGACCGCGAGTTGACGGATCAGCATCGCCGTTTCACGACGGCCGAGTTTCTGCGTCGCGACCACGACATCGGCCCCCATCGACATGCGACGCAGGCGGTGCAGGCCCCAGGTCGCCGGCGGCGCGTGCGATCGCGAAACGATCTGGAGGTTTTGGCGCACGCCAATGCTCGCGCGATCCAGCGATCGTTGCCGTGCGGCCGCATCCGTCGCTTCCGGACTGCCAGCGCGGTACTTCACGATGAACCGATCGAATTGCTTGCCGTGATCGAGACCAGCCAGCGAGTAATGCGCCGATGCCGTTGCGGATGGAGCAGCCTGGGCAGCAGCGCTGACCAGCGATAGTGCGAGAAACGCAGCGAGTACCGGGCCTGACGACGTCATCCTGAGATTCCTCTTGGGCGAGCGACGCGGAGTGCGCCGCACCGACCGGACGCACCCACTGTACGCCTGACACAGCGATCTTCAATCGGCATGCGGACGCAGGCCATATCTCGACTGGAACCGTTCGTGGGAAGGATCCATGGTTCGATCTCGCCGCTAGTGCGGGACTCGATCGCCGTCTCGCCACGAACGGTTGACTACTAGTAACAACGTCGGATGGCGTCCAATCCGGCCGCGCAGCCGACGCCTGCATCACCGCTTATCTCCAATGCCCCCAGATTGGGGCGCTCACGCCATCCGAACCATGGCCGACCCAAGCTGCGAAGTGCCAAACTGGGCATGTACAACAACGGAACCCACCATGCGCCTCACCCACTCCTTCCTTGTCGTCGTCGATATCAGCGGCTACACCGCGTTCATCACCGAGCGCACGGTGAGCTTGCTGCATGCCGAGCAGATCATCACCGACCTGATCGAGGCAGTGATCGACCAGGCACGGCATCCGCTGATCTTGAACAAGCTCGAAGGCGATGCCGCCCTGCTCTACGGCGAATGCGCGCCGGGCGACCGCGAGGCTGCGCAGGACGTCTTTGCGCAGGTCAAAGCGTTTTTCCCCGCGTTCGCCAATCGCCTGACGCAACAACGCGAACAGCGCGCGCACTGCGTCTGCGACGCCTGCACGCGGATCGACCACCTCGCGCTGAAGGCGTTCGTGCACGTCGGCGAGTTCGCGATCAAGCAGGTGCGGCAGTTCGAGGAACTCGCCGGCGAGGAAGTGATCCTCGTGCACCGGTTGATGAAGAACCACGTGCCGTCGCGCGAATACGTGCTGCTCACCGAAGCCGCGCGCGCCGCCGCTGGACTCGACGAAAACACGCTACGGAGCCATCTGGAAAACTGCGAAGGCGTCGGCGAAGTCGCGTTGTGGCTGACGGCGCCCGATGCGATTCCATTCGCGCTCGCGCCGCGCGAGTCTGTCATGGTGGCGTCAACGGAAGTCGAGCGCAGCGCGGTGTTCCATCACCTGACGCAATAACCGTATTGACGAAACGCGCCATGAAAGCCGGTACCGCCACCGATGCGAAACGCCTGCAGGACATCCCTAATATCGGCCCGTCGATCGCCGACGACTTGCGCGCGCTGGGCATCACCCAACCGAAGCAATTGATCGGCAAGGATCCGTACGCGCTCTACCGCCGCATGACCGAAATCACCGGCATCCGCCACGACCCCTGCCTGTGCGATTGCTTCATTTCTGCGGTGCGTTTCATGGAAGGCGCGCCGGCGACACCGTGGTGGCACTACACCGCCGAGCGTAAGCGGCTGCTGCGTGACTGAGCGAAAGCGTCGCGCTGCGTGGCGCGTGTAGGAAATCTCCGACCCCAGGTCGCGCATCCAGCCGATACCGTGCACGCGATGCGTGAGCGATGCTGCTTCCACGATTTACGATCCCGAGGAAGCACGATGAATCGCATCAGTACTTGTATCCTGGCCTGCGCTTTTACCCTGGCGATCGCGTCGCCGGCAGCATTCGCCGGCGCGCGAGGACTGCCGCAGATCGCTGAGCAGCCTGCCGCGCAGGATCCGCATCGCGAATTGCTGCAGGCGCTCGCGGCCGCCGCTGGGCGCAGGCATCACACGCACCACGTGGCAAGGCGCGCGCCGCGCGTGAAAGTGCACAACGACGACCTCGACAAGATCATGCAGGTGAATGCGTCGCAGCGCCCGGCCCACGAATCCAGGCCCCGACGCATCGTCGCGATCGACACCCGCAAGGCCGACGCCCGCGAAGCCGCAGAGCGCGAGGCCCGCACCAACAACCTGTATCGCAGTTCGCAACTGTCCGCGCCGATCATCAAGGACGCGAAAGCCTGCAAGCGCATTGGCGCTCACGGCGAATCGATCTATGAAAACTGCTGAGTGCGCGGTCGCTGCAAACGCCGCCTACCGGTGGTAGGGTTGCTTGGATACCAACGGGGAGTCGGCCATGGACAAGCGTTTCTGGATTTCCGGCGCGGCGATGACGATCGCCGCGGGCCTGCTCGGCTTCGTCATCCACGGGCTGCTGCTGAAACCCGATTACGCCGCGCTCGGCCCGATCATGCGCAGCGACGCGGACTCGGCGCACTACATGTTCCCGTGGATGCTGTTGGCCGATCTCGCCTACGGATTCGGCATCACCTGGATCTACCGCCAGGGCTACACCGCTGCGCGCTCGGCGATTGGCCAGGGCCTGCGCTGCGGGTTCGCGATCGCGCTGGTCGGCACGATCCCGATGTTCCTGATTTACTACGCAGTCGAGCCGATGCCGGGCATGCTGGTCGCCAAGCAACTCGCGTTCTCCACGGCTCAGATGCTGATCCTCGGCGTACTCGCGGCCATGCTCAACCCGGCGCCGAAACCCGGCTGAAGCTGGTTGCAAGCGATAATGCCCGGTCGTCGCCGAAATGGGCTGGGTTTCCGGGGCGAAGATGACCGGTGAACTCTCACTGCATCGCTTGGTCTTCGGCGGGATTGATCCACGGGAGGATGGCATGAACACCCGCGCAAGTATCACGATCATGGCCTGCACCACGATACTCGTCTGCAGCATGGGACTCGCGGCCTGCGGGCCGACCAACAATCCGCTGTTCGGCCGGGTCGAGGCCACGGTCGGCGGCTATCAGGTGGTGGTTACCGACTGCCGCAGCTTCAGCCTGCCCCAGGTGGAAACCGTGGAGGAAGGCGGACAGCGTTTCGCGCCGTGCAAGGACTCGGTGGTGACGGTCAAGGGCGACGAATTGTTCGTCAACGGCGAGGGCTACGGACAACTCACGAGGGGCGATCGCGTCTTGGTCGAACACGGCAAGGTGCACGTCGACCATCGGCAATGACGCGCGCCGTTGCCGTATCGCGGCGCGGCAAGAACCATAGCGTCACAGTTCGAAGCGATAGCTGAGCTTGACGAAGAACTGCTCGGTGTCGCGCAGCTTGAACGCATCGCCGAGCAGGCCGCCGACGTTCTGCGAGAACTCGTTGAAGCCGAACCCGCCGCGCACGTAGGCGATGTAAAAGTCCGACAAGGGCGCGAGCTCGTACTTGTAGCGGATCTGGAAACCGAGATTGCGCAGGGAAAAGTCGCTGACCGGATCGTTGCTCGCAACCGGCGTGCCGTTCGGCGCCACACGCCAGGCCTGCAGCGCACGCGCATTCAACGCGATGGTTTCGAGCTTGATGCGCAGCTCCTGCTTCGCGCTGATCGTCCACTGCATTCCGCCGTTCAACTGCAACGTGTCGGCCTTGAACGTACCGAGCAGGTTGCCGCCCCTCCACAGTAGCCAGTCCGGGTTGTGCGTGCCATTCAACTCGGCATAGAAGCTGAGGTTGTCATTGACGAAATAGGTCGGGTTGAGGTCGAACTGGACAGCGCCATGCGTTGGGCCAGCGAGGCCTTCGGCGGCGTAATTCACATTCCCGTAAAACGACCAATGGCCTTTGCGCGGCCAGAAACGTTCGTAGTAACCGTACAGCTTGGCCGGCACAGCGACCGTGCCGTTGCCGCGGGTGATCAGGTCGTCCTGACCCG
>JANXZP010000092.1 GCA_025355485.1 Pseudomonadota bacterium | reverse complement strand
GCGCGGACTCGGTTGCCGTTTCGCCCTCGACGATTTCGGCACCGGCTTCTGTTCGTTCAACTACCTGCGTTCGCTCGATGTGGATTATTTCAAGATCGACGGCAGCTTCGTGCGCGAAATGGACTCATCTCCGCTGGCCGCCGCGGTGGTGCTCTCGATCACCCAGATCGCCCACGTGCTCGACAAGCGCACCATCGCCGAACACACCGAGAACCAGCGCCAGCGTGCGGCGTTGATGGACCTGGGCGTGGACTTCGCGCAGGGCTACGCGATCGACCGGCCGCAGCCGCTGTCGACGTATTTTTCGTAGCACATTGCGCAAGGCTTGAAGCAAGGCTTTCACGCGCTGCGCGCGCGAGTCACTTTTCTTTCGGGAAAAGTAACCAAAACCATTTGCGCCGGGACACTCGCCGAGACGATGTGGCCGTCTCGGTGCCCTGCGCTTCTCGCGATCGGCGTGCCGGCCCGAACTCGCACATCCATGTGCTCAGACATGCGGGCCTTTCCCACGCCGCCCACTGCGATGCTCGGCGAGCTTTACGGCGCGAAGCGCATAAGAGCAAAACCACAGCTAAAAAAAGTGCGCTCCGAAGTGGCGTACGCTTCGTTAACCTACCCCCTCTTGCCACGTAATTCAGGAGACGGAAGTGAACTTCGTTGTGATCGATGTTGAGACCGCCAATCCAGACTTTGCAAGCATCTGCCAAGTTGGCGTTGCCGCCTTTCGCGACGGAACATTGCACAGCACATGGGAATCTTTGGTCGATCCGGAAGACTATTTCGACGAAATAAACGTTGCGATCCACGGCATCGACGAAAGAGCTGTTCGAGGCGCACCAAAGTGGCAGGCCGTTCACGAGCTGCTTGCGCCTTGGATGCAAGGTCATGTGGTCGCCAGTCACACACCCTTTGATCGTGCGGCGCTGTTCCGGGCATGCGAGAAGCATGGATTGCTCCCGCACAATTGCACTTGGCTTGATACGGCCCGCGTCGTGCGGCGTACATGGCCCGTCTTTGCACAAAAAGGTTACGGCTTAGCCAATGTGACCAAACATCTGAACATCCAGTTTCAGCATCACAATGCTAAAGAGGATGCGAGAGCGGCCGGAGAGATATTGTTGCGGGCAATGGTCGAAACCGGTTTCACGGTTGAGCAATGGCTCGACCGAACAACAAAGCCGATCAACCCGCTTTCTGCGGCACCGATTTCAAGGGACGGCAATCCAGATGGCCCTCTATTTGGTGAGAAGCTGGTCTTTACTGGCGCGCTTTCAATGCCACGCCGTGAAGCGGCAGATATGGCCGCTGCAGCTGGTTGCGAAGTCGATAGCGGAGTGACAAAACACACCACTGTGCTAGTCGTCGGTGATCAAGATATCGCCAAACTTTCAGGGCACGAAAAAAGCAGCAAGCATCGCAAGGCCGAAGAGCTGATAACCCTTGGACAAAGCATTCGTATCATTGGCGAAAGCGACTTCCGGCGACTTTTAACTTCTTACCATCTGACATCGAGCGAAGCGTAATCCGCCTCTGCCTTGTTGCTGTGCTCTTGAGCTCTTGCGCCGTAAAGCGAGCCGAGCACCGGAAGCAAGGGCGGGAGCAAGGCCCGCATGTTTGAGCACATGGATGTGCGAGTTCGGGCCGGCCCGCTCTTGCTGAGGAGCACAGGGCACCGATGCGGCTTCATCGCATCGGCGAGCGTCCCGGCGCAAATGGTTTTGGTTACTTTTCCCGAAAGAAAAGTGACTCGCGCGCGCAGCGCGTGAAAGCTCTGCTTATCGACTGCAAACGACTCAACTTATCGGCCGCAGAGCCCCTGCGCTATACTGCGCACCATCCCGCTCGCCATCTGCGCCTCGCATCGAGGCGCCCGCCCGCATGTCCGAACATCTGCACGAAACCCTCCGCCGCCGCACCTTCGCGATCGTCTCGCACCCCGACGCCGGCAAGACCACGCTGACCGAGAAGCTGCTGCTGTTCGGCGGCGCGATCCAGATGGCCGGCAGCGTGAAGTCGCGCAAGGCCGCGCGCCATGCGACCTCGGACTGGATGGCGCTTGAAAAAGAACGCGGCATCTCGGTGACGTCGTCGGTGATGCAGTTCCCGTACGAGGGCCGCATCGTCAACCTGCTCGACACGCCGGGCCACGCGGATTTCTCGGAAGACACCTATCGGGTGCTGACCGCGGTCGATTCGGCGCTGATGGTCATCGACTGCGCGAAAGGCGTCGAGGAACGCACGATCAAGCTGATGGAAGTGTGCCGCCTGCGCGACACGCCGATCATGAGCTTCATCAACAAACTCGACCGCGAAGGCAAGAATCCCATCGACCTGCTCGATGAAGTCGAATCGGTGCTCGATATCCAGTGCGCGCCCGTGACCTGGCCGATCGGCATGGGTTCGCGGCTCAAGGGTGTCGTGCATTTGCTGACCGGCGAAGTACACCTGTACGAACAGGGCCGCAATTTCACCCGCCAGGATTCGACGATCTTCGCGAGCCTCGACGACCCGGGCGTTGAGGCTCGCATCGGCGCGGACATGTTGCGCGAGGTGCGCGAGGAACTCGAGCTCGTCGAAGGCGCGAGTCATCCGTTCGCGCTCGATCGTTACCTCGCCGGCCAGCAGACGCCAGTGTTCTTCGGTTCGGCGGTCAACAATTTCGGCGTGCAGTTGCTGCTCGACTTTTTCGTCGAGCACGCGCCCTCGCCCATGCCGCGCATGACCACGACGCGCGAAGTGCCGCCGGAAGAAGAAGCGTTCACCGGTTTCGTGTTCAAGATCCAGGCCAACATGGATCCGATGCACCGCGA
>JANXZP010000048.1 GCA_025355485.1 Pseudomonadota bacterium | reverse complement strand
CGCCTCCGGCGAGATGGGCGAGCTCGGCATCGCGCCGCGCCATGCACCGCTGATCACGCGGCTCAAGCCGGGCCAGGTGCGGGTGATCCTCGAAGACGGCGAAGAGCAGTTCTTCTACGTTTCCGGCGGCATCCTCGAAGTGCAACCGCAGGTCGTGACCGTGCTGGCCGACACCGCGATCCGCGCGAAGGACCTCGACGAGGCTGCCGCGCGCCAGGCGAAGGACGAAGCCGAGCGTGCGCTCGCCAATCGTGGCGAGGCGATGGAAATCGCCGAAGCGCAAGCCAAGCTCGTGCAGGCGACTGCGCAGTTGCAGGCGCTGGAGCGCTTGCGGAAAAACATGAAGCATTGAGGTTCGTGAGACTCACAAAACGCCGGTCTCGCGCCGGCGTTTTTATTCCTGCCTAGCGATACACCACATACTTCCACAGGAAGAACGCGATGCAGGCCACGCCGGCTTCGACTAGCGGCTTGGCCAGCCACGCGGTGTGCAGGCCCAGGTGCGCAGCGACGATGCTGATCAGCACCGTGCTGAGGATGGTCAATAGCGTCCATACCACGGCGAAGCGCAACGCATGCTGCCAGTCGAGTCGTTGCTTGCTGAAGGTGTAGTAGCCGTTGCACCAGAAGCCCAGGGCCGCACCGGCGATGCGGCCCTGCACGTTGGCAAGCGGCACCGGCACCTCAAAAGCGGTCAGGGCCACGAACACTGCCCAGCTCAGCATCGTCTGCGCGACGCCGATGGTGACGAAGCGTTGGCCCTGGCGCAGGATGCTCATCGGACGATTGTCCGGAGGCGTGCCAGACTGCATCAGCGATAGATCCACTGTCGCGAGACCATGAAGTTGATCGCAGCCAGTACGGCCTCGGCCAGCGGTTTCGCCATCCAAGCGCTGTGCAGCCCCAAGCGCGCGGCGACGGTGCTGACCAACACGGTACTGAGAGATGTCAGCAGGACCCATGCGACGAGGAAGCGTGCCGCGTGCAGCCGGTCGAGCTTCGGCTTGCCGAATGTGTAGCGGCCGTTGAGCCAGAATCCCAGCCCCGCACCGCTGCCCCGGCCGAGCAGGTTGCCCGCGACGACCGGCACACCCAGCGCAGTGGTGGCGATGAAGACGCTGGTATCGATTGCGAGCTGGATGAGCCCGACGATCACGAACAGGCTTGTCTGCCGCAGATGCCGTTGCCAGTCTTCGATTCCCATGCGGCCATGATAACAAGCCACAACTCAGGATCAGCCGGATGACGGCAGGATTTTTCCGGCGGCATGACCGACAATGCGGTCTGCTGCACACAACCGACTCGACCATGACCGAACATCCGCGCATCGCCGTGCTGATCCCTTGCCACAACGAGGCATTGACGGTCGGCAAAGTCGTGCGCGACTTTCGCGCGGCATTGCCCGAAGCGGTAATCTACGTGTTCGACAACGCCAGCACCGATGACACCGCGGCATTGGCGCGTGCTGCGGGTGCGACGCTGGTCGCAGTGCCGGCGAAGGGCAAGGGCCACGTCGTGCGCAGCATGTTCCGCGATGTCGATGCGGATGTTTTCCTGATGGTCGATGGCGACGATACCTATCCGGCCGATCGCGCACGCGCGGTGCTCGCGCCGGTACTTGCAGGCGAAGCCGACATGGTGGTCGGCACGCGACTGGAAGCGCATGAAGATTCCGCATTCCGCCGTTTCCACGGCTTAGGTAACCGCGTGGTGCGCGGGGTGATTTCGCGATTGTTCAATACATCGATCGCCGATGTGCTCTCAGGTTATCGCGCCTTCAACACGCGCTTCGTGCGTTCGATGCCGGTGCTGTCACAGGGTTTCGAGATCGAGACCGAGATGACGGTGTTCGCGCTCGCGCAGGGCATGACATTGCGCGAAGTGCCGGTGCCCTATGGTTCGCGACCGGAGGGCAGCCACTCGAAACTGCACACCTTCCGCGACGGTTATCGCGTGCTGCGCACGATTGGGTTCCTCTACAAGGATTACCGGCCGCTGAAATTCTTCGGCCTGGTCGCGTTGGCGTGCCTGCTCGCGGGCATCGGCTTCGGCGCGATCGTCGTGCGCGAATTCGCGCTGACCGGGCTGGTCACGCATCCGTCGACCGCGGTGCTCGCGGTCGCGCTGGTGCTGATCGGCATGCTCTCGCTGGCGACGGGATTGATCCTCGATACGGTCAACCGCCGCAGCCAGGAACTGCTGCGGCTGCTCACCGACCAGGTGCTGATGCAGGCATCGCGCAAAGCACCGGCCGCGGATCGCGACGCAACGGACAGAGTCTGAGATCGCCGAGGTTGCTTGCGACCGGCGCGCACGCACCTGCGACGACCAGGCCGTAAGAACGCTGCGCGCGCTGTTCCCCATCGTCGTCCAACGCATCGCCGCCGCGCAACAGCCACATCGGGCCTGCGTGGCTCGCGATGCGGTGTTCGGCGGCAATGCTCAACATCGTGCAGCGACCCGGATGCATGAGATTGTTGTCGATTGCGATCGCCGCGACGTCATCCGGCAGCGCGGTCACCGCGTAGGCGAGCGGCGACTGGCTGCTCAACACGACCATCGAATCGTGCGGCAGCGATGGCATTTGCACCCGCACGAATGCCGGCTCGAAATGCGAACGCCCCCAGCTCGGGCGATGGGTCGCGACGACGACCAGGAGGCAGACAACGATCGCGCCGATCCGATACCAGCGCGGCGGCAGCCATTCCAACATCAGCATCAGGGCCAGGCAGGCGAGCAGTTCGAGCGGCAGCGCGTAGCGGTAGATCCCCGACTGCGCGGCCCACGCGATGAATGAAACGAAGAAGAAGCCCGCGAGCATGCGAAATCGCGCGCTGCGCGCGCCGTCCGCGTTCGCATCCCGACGATGCATGCGCCATAGCAGCAGCGCATAGCCGACGATGCCGATCAGCAAACGCGGATCACGCAGCTTGATTTCCGAATAACGTCGGCCGATGTGCAGCAGTCGGAACGGAATCAACAACGCATCGCGCATGCTCTGTGGCACGAAGCGCTCGTCGGCGTGCGCGGTCCACGTCGCATCCGTCGAATGGAAAATCTGGTTGTAGTACGGGAAGAACGGATTGCCGTGCAGATGCCACAACAGGTTTCCCCAGTAACCGTAGGTCAACGCGAAACCTGCGATCCCGCCGATCAGCAGTGCGCCGCCACGTTGCGGCAGTTGCCGCCACGACGGCATCGCGATCGCAGCACCGGCCAGGCCCAGGCAATAGACGGCAGTGGTGAGTTTCAAACCGGCGGTCGCGCCAGCCAGCGCGCCGGCAAGGAGCCAGGCCGAAGAACGATCGGCATCCGGATCTTCGCGCAACAACACATACAGGCTGCCCATCACTCCCGCGGCGACGAAGGCATCGTTGAAACACGTGCCCAGCACGGCGAACGCGGCCGCGCCGGTCGTCGCAATCAGCGCGAGCGCCACCAGGCCCGTGCGCGTGGCTGCGTTGGCGGCGAGCAACGCATACACGCGCAGCAGCAGGTACAGCGCTAGCATCATTGGCACCGTCAGCCACAGCCCGACCACAAATCCTGGCCAGCCCGCGCGGGTCATCGCATACAGCGGCACGTCGAGCAGCGGGTTGTGCCAGCTTTGCACCTGCGCCGGCGCGATGTCGAGCAGCAGCCTGCCGTGCAGCCAGGCGTGCGGGTTGTAGAGGTGGTAGTTGAGAAGGTCCCAGTTGCGATCCTGGCCGAGTAGGAGCAGTGCGAGCAGGGGCAGCGCGATGCCCAGCAACAGTGCCCAGTGGCGCAAGGGCGGCGATGTTCTCGATAAAGACTCGGGCATGGCGCTCAGGCGGTGACGGCACTTGCTACCATTATCCCGGAACCGCGCTGATTCTTGCGGATCGACACACATCCGAGGTTCGCATCATGTCTGCACTCCACGTCGTCATCCTTGCCGCCGGCGAAGGCAAGCGCATGAAGTCCGCGCTGCCCAAGGTGCTGCAGCCCATCGCGGGGCGGCCGATGCTCGCCCACGTGATCGATGTCGCGCGGGCGCTCGGCGCCGATGGCATCCACGTGGTGTACGGCCACGGC
>JANXZP010000028.1 GCA_025355485.1 Pseudomonadota bacterium | reverse complement strand
GCCGTGGGCGAGCTGATGCAGACCGATATCCATGCCCTGTCGATAAAAGCATCGGCACCGGGCTAGCCGCAGCGGTTATACTTCCCCAAGGCAGCGTGAACCTGCGCGGCTATCCTTTCGAATCAAGTACTTGGGTGAACTTCGCCCACTCAATTGGTTGCCATGCGCCTTTCGACCATCAAGCTGTCCGGCTTCAAATCCTTCGTGGACCCCACGGTCCTGCACCTGCCCACCAACATGACCGGCGTGGTCGGTCCGAACGGTTGTGGCAAGTCCAACATCATCGACGCCGTGCGCTGGGTGATGGGCGAGAGTTCGGCAAGTCGTTTGCGCGGCGATTCGCTTACCGATGTGATTTTTTCCGGTTCGTCTACCCGCAAGCCGGTCAGCCAGGCGACCGTGGAACTGGTGTTCGACAATTCCGATGGCGCCATCGGTGGCGAATACGCACGCTTCGCAGAAATTTCGGTCAAGCGAACAGTCGGTCGCGATAGTCAATCGAATTATTATCTCAATGGCGCGCGTTGCCGCCGGCGCGACATCACCGATCTGTTCCTCGGCACCGGCCTGGGGCCGCGCAGCTATTCGATCATCGAGCAGGGGATGATCTCGCAGATCATCGAGGCGAAACCCGAGGAACTGCGCACCTACCTGGAGGAAGCGGCCGGCATCTCCAAGTACAAGGAGCGCCGCAAGGAAACCGAAACCCGCATCCGCCACACGCGCGAGAACCTGGACCGGCTGAAGGACCTGCGCGAGGAAGTCGGCAAGCAGATCGAACACCTGCGCCGGCAGGCGCGCGCGGCCGAGCAGTACCAGAAGTTGAAACTCGACTACGTCCATCGCGAAGCGCAGTTGCGCGCGCTCGAATACCGCAGGCTCGACGGCGAACTGACTGCACTGCGAGCGGATCTTGCGCGCGACGAAACGAAATTGCAGTCGTTGCTCGCGGACCAGCGCCAGGCTGAGGCGCAGATCGAATCCGGTCGTGGCCGCCACGGCGAAGCAGGCGAACGCCTGAACCACGCGCAATCGGCGGTGTATCGCGTCGGCGGCGAGATCGCGCGCATCGAGCAACAGATCCAGCACCAGCGCGAATTGTGCCAGCGTCTTGAACAGGCGCGCAGCGAAGCGCAAGCCGCGCAGGCCGAACTCGCAGGCCTGATCGAGGGCGACGAATCGCAACTGCAAACCCTGCGCGCCGCGATCGCCGAGGCCGAGCCGTCCCTGCACGAACAGGCGCAACACGATGCGATCCACCAGGACGCGTTGCGTGCCGCCGAAGCCGCGCTGGCGGACTGGCAGCAGCGTTGGGACACTTGCATCGCTGCGCATGCCGAAGTGGCGCGTGCCGCCGAGGTCGAACGTACGCGCATCGATTACCTGGATCGCCAGTCGCTGGAAGCCTCGCGCCGTCGCGATGCGCTCGACAACGAGCGCGCTGGCCTGGACCTGGCCGCGCTCGGCGATGCGTTGAACCAGTTGCGCGCGACCCACGACGCGCAACGCGCCGAACTCGATGCGCACAACGCGCAGCTCGAAGCGCGCAAACAGGCACTCGTCGACTTGCAAACGTCCGAACGCCAACAACAGGCCGAACTGGCCGCGTTGCGCCAACAGTTGCAATCCTCGCGCGGCAAGCTCGGGTCGCTGGAAACCCTGCAGCACGCCGCACTCGGACAGGAATCAGGTGCCGGCCGCGAATGGCTCAAGCAGCTGGGACTCGATTCAGCCACTCGCCTGGGCGAACGCCTGCAGGTCGCGAACGGATGGGAAACCGCAGTGGAAACCGTGCTCGGGCGACTGCTCGAAGCAGTGACGACCGATGGCATCGCCGCGCACCTGCCTGCGCTGACGCAGCTCGCGGATGGCCGGATCGCGTTGATGGAAGCCGCCGACGGCGCCCTCGATGCGCCGGCTGCATCGCTGGCCGCACAGGTGCAGGGACCGCTCGCGGTTCGCAAATTGCTGTCGCGCGTGCTGTGCGCCGAGGACATCCACGCGGCGCAGGCGATGCTGCCCATGCTCGCCGACGGAGCAGCGATCGTCACCCGTTCCGGAGAATGGCTGGGCGCTGGATGGGCGCGCGTGCTGCGCAGCGGCGAGGCGCAGCACGGCACCTTGTTGCGCGAACGCGAGATCCAGCAATTGCGCGCCGAGATCGCAACGCTCGTGCAGCGCGAGTCGGTGCTGGTCGAAGCGCAGGCCGCGATGCAATCGCAGCTGCGCGAAGCCGAACAACAACGCGAAGACGCGCAGCGCACGCTATACCTGGGACATCGCAATGTCGCCGAACTCGCGGGCCAGTTGCAGAGCCAGCAGGGCCGGCTGGAATCGGCCAGTACGCGCACCCAGCAACTCGATGCCGAACTTGCGCAACTCGCGCAGGCGATGCAACAGACCCACGACGGCGCCGGCGAAGCACGCGCACGGCTTGAAATTGCGATCGCAGGCATGGGCGAGCACGAAACCTTGCGCCGGCGATTGGAAGACGAACGCATCGATCGGGCACGCCAACTCGACGCGGAACGCAATGCCGCGCGCGAAGCCCGCGACATCGCGCATCGCACCGCGCTGACGCTCGAATCGCAACGCGCGCGCATCCTCGCGCTGGAACAGGCGCTCGAGCGCATGGGCACCCAACGCGCGCAGTTGCAGGGCCGACTGCATGAATTGGGCGCGCAACTCGCCGATGGCGATGCGCCGGTGCAGGCACTGGAAAGTGCGCGCCAGGCCAGCCTCGAGCAGCGCATCGTGGTCGAGAAGGACCTCGCCGTCGCGCGCACCGCGCTCGAGGAAATCGATGCCGAATTGCGCGCGCACGAGCAGACCCGCCAGCAGCGCGACCAGCAGGCGCTCGCCCAGCGCGAGGCGATGACGCGCCGGCAGCTCGACGAACAGCGGACCGCGGACAAAGCCGAGCAGCTCGCGCAGGCGATTGCCACTGCAGGGCTCGAGTTGGCCGTCGTACTGGAATCGTTGCCGGCTGAAGCCGATGTCGATGCCGCGCAGAAGGCGCTGACCGACCTGGACGCACGCATCCGCCGGCTCGAACCGGTGAACCTCGCGGCGATCCAGGAATACGGCGAACAATCCGAACGCAAGCAATATCTGGACGCGCAGAACGACGACCTGACCAGCGCGCTCGACACGCTCGAAGCCGCCATCCGCAAGATCGATCGCGAAACCCGCGGCCGTTTCAAGGACACCTTCGATCGCGTCAACGCCGGCGTGCAGGAACTGTATCCGCGCCTGTTCGGCGGCGGCCACGCCTACCTCGAACTCACCGGCGAGGATCTGCTCGACACTGGTGTGACCCTGATGGCGCGCCCGCCGGGCAAACGCGTGTCGAACATCTCGCTGCTTTCGGGCGGCGAGAAGGCGATGACCGCCGTGGCGCTGGTGTTCGCGATCTTCAGGCTCAATCCGGCGCCGTTCTGCCTGCTCGACGAGGTCGATGCGCCGCTGGACGAGGCAAACGTCGAGCGATTCTGTAACATGGTCACCGAGATGTCGGCGCAGGTGCAGTTCCTGTTCGTGACCCACAACAAGGGCACCATGCAGGCCGCGCAGCAGTTGTCCGGCGTGACCATGCGCGAGCCCGGCGTGTCGCGGCTGGTGTCGGTCGATCTGGCCGAAGCCGCGCGCCTGGCGGGGGCCGCATGAGGCGTTGTTGCTGCGATGCAATCCGCACAAGCAATCCGGTGAGGGCCGCTGATGAGTGACGTCAACCTGCTGCGGATGATCATCGGCATCGCCTGCCTGGCGCTGATTCTCGTGATCTGGTTCCTCGGCAAGCCGCGCAAACCCGACCAGGGCCGCCGCGTGGATGGCCGTCGCGGCGATGGCGGACGCAGCGAGCCGACCTTGCGCGACGATGTCGAACACGATCTGCGCAGCGACTCGGGTTTTGACGGCGATCAGGCCGAACAGGCCGAACTCGATCTGCTGGAACGCCATCTTTCCGGCGATGGCGACGACGCCAACGATCCTGTGCCGCGCACGTCGACGCTGGGTGCGGCGCTGCGCGCCGGTACGCCGCGCACCGCGCCGGCCAACCAACCAGCGGTCGGCATCCGCCGCGAAGAACGCTTCGACCGCATCGTCACCCTCTACGTCGCCGCACGCGCGGGTCTGCAACTCGCGGGCGCGGATCTGATCGTGGCTGCGGAAAAGGCCGGGCTCGTGCACGGCCACATGAACATCTTCCACCGCATGGTGGATGGCCATCCCGATCAAGGTCCGGTGTTCAGTGTCGCGAACATGATCAAACCCGGCAGCTTCGACCTGACCCGCGTGCACGAATTGCGCACGCCGGGCATCAGCTTCTTCATGACCCTGCCGGCGCCGATGTCCGCGCTCGATGCCTGGGACGCGATGCTGCCGACCGCGCAGCGCATGGCCGAACTGCTCGACGCGCAGGTACTCGACGAGGAGCGCAATGCGCTCGGTCGCCAGCGCATTGCGCACATCCGCGACGAGCTGCGCGCCTACGATCGCCAGCGCGAGCAGCAGAACATCAAGCCGAACCGGTAACGCAGCCATGAAGAAGGCGTCCGCCGAAACGGCCGCCCGCGCAGAATTCCTGCGCTGCGAACTGGCCGAACATTCGCATCGCTACCACGTCCTCGACGAGCCGACGATTCCGGATGCGGACTACGATCGCTTGCTGCGCGAGCTCGAAGCGATCGAGGCCGCGCATCCGGAATTGATCGCGCCCGATTCGCCGACGCAACGCGTAGGCGCCAGGCCGTCGGGCGCGTTCGCCGAAGTCCGGCATGAAGTCCCGATGCTGTCGCTCGCGAATGCGTTCACTGGGGAGGAAGTCGCCGAGTTCGTGCGACGCATCCGCGATCGGCTCGATCTCCACGCCGATGCATCGGCGATGCAATTTTCGGTCGAACCGAAATTCGATGGGCTCGCGATCACCCTGCGCTATGAAAACGGCCTGTTTGTGCGCGGCGCGACCCGTGGCGACGGCGAGTCCGGCGAGGACGTGACGCCGAACCTGCGCACGATCAAGGCGATTCCACTGCGATTGCGTGGCACGAACGTACCCGAAGTGCTTGAAGTGCGCGGCGAGGTCTACATGCCGCGTGCGGCGTTCGAGAAATACAACGAAGTCGCGCGCGCTTCAGATGGAAAGACCAAGCCGATGGTGAATCCGCGCAACGGAGCGGCAGGCTCTCTGCGCCAGCTCGATCCACGCATCACCGCGCAGCGCCCGCTCGCGTTCTACGCCTATGCGATCGGCGCCGTGGACTTCGGCTGGAATTCCGATGGTGCGCTGCCGACTACGCACTCGCGGATGCTCGCCAGGCTGCGCGACTGGGGCCTGCCGGTGAGCACGCTGGTCGAAACAGCATCCGGCGCGGAAGGCTGCCTCGACTATTACCGGCGCATCGGAGAGCAACGCGATGCATTGCCGTTCGACATCGATGGGGTCGTGTACAAGGTCGATGTGCTCGCCGTGCAGCGCGAACTCGGTTTCGTCGGCCGCACGCCGCGCTGGGCGATCGCCCACAAGTTCCCTGCACAGGAGCAGACCACGACGGTCGAGGACATCATCATCAACATCGGCCGCACCGGTGCGGCGACTCCCGCTGCGAAGCTGAAGCCCGTGTTCGTCGGCGGGGTGACGGTGACGAACGCGACCCTGCACAACATCGACCAGGTCGCGCGCCTCGACGTGCGCATCGGCGATACGGTGATCGTGCGCCGCGCCGGCGACGTGATTCCCGAAGTCGCCGGCGTGGTGATCGCGCAACGTCCTGCAGGAACGCAGCCATGGCGGATGCCGGAGCGTTGTCCGGTTTGCGGTTCGCAGATCGAGCGCGAGGAGGGCGAAGCCATCGCGCGCTGCATGGGCGGACTGAGTTGCGCCGCGCAACGGATACAGGCGGTGTTCCATTTCGCTTCGCGCCGCGCGATGGACATCAACGGGCTGGGCGAGCGCCTGATCGAAGGGCTGTGCGATTTCGGTTTCGTCGCATCGGTCGCCGATCTGTATCGATTGACGCTAGTCGACCTGATCGAAATGAAGCGTCTTTCGGACGAGCGCGACGGCACCACGCCCGAGACCGTCAAGGGCGGCAAGATCGCGACGAAGTGGGCCGAGAACCTGATCGAGGCGATCGATCGCAGCAGGCGCACGACACTCGCACGATTCCTCTACGCGCTCGGTATCCAGCACGTCGGGGAAAGTACGGCCAAGGTGCTTGCGGCGTGGTTCGGCGACATCGGTCTCGTGCGAACGATGCCGTGGCCGATCCTCAAGGCGGTGCCCGATATCGGTTTTGAGGTCGCGCGCGCGATCGATCATTTCTTCGCGCAGCCCGGTAATCAGCGTGTAGTCGATGAGTTGCTAGCGCATGGCGTCATAATCGCCGATGCGCATCGGCCCATCATGAAACTGAGTACTGCGCTGACACCGTCGCGCGTGCTTGCGGACATGGACATCCCGCGCGTCACCGGCAAGCGCAGCGAGCAGTTCGCGGCGAACGCCGAATCGCTTGCTGCGATCGCGCGAACCTCACCGAAAACATGGCGCGCAGCGGGCGTGCCGGCGGACACGATCGAGGCCTTGCAGGAATTCATCGCCACGCCCGACGGGCATGCACTGTTCGCACGTTGCGACGATGCAATGCGGCTGATCCGCGAAGGCTCTCCGAAAGACGGGGGCGAGACAGCCGGGCCGCTCGATGGCAAGATTTTCGTGCTGACCGGCACGCTAACATCGATGAGCCGCGATGAGGCGAAGGAAACGCTCGAGGCGCTCGGCGCGAAAGCCGCAGGCAGCGTATCGAAGAAAACCGATGTCGTCGTCGCGGGCGAATCCGCCGGCAGCAAGCTCGACAAGGCGCGCGAACTCGGCATCGAGGTCTGGGACGAGGCGCGCCTGCTGGAGTTCCTCGCGCGTCATCCACGACTGTGATGGACGACTGGCGTCCCGGCGCCGATCTTTCCGCAATGCGCATGCGCGCCGAGCTGTATGCGCTGATCCGGCAATTCTTCTCCACGCGTGGTGTGCTTGAAGTCGAGACGCCGATTCTCTCCGCAGCGGGCAACACCGATCCGAACATCGCGAGCTTTCGCACGCGGTTCAGCGGCCATGCTGATGCCGGTTTGCGCGAACGCTGGCTGCGCACCTCGCCGGAATTTTCGTTGAAGCGTCTGCTTGCCGCAGGCATCGGCGATTGCTACGAGCTCGGCCGCGTGTTCCGCGACGGCGAGTCCGGCCACCGGCACAATCCCGAATTCACGATGCTCGAGTGGTATCGCGTCGGCTGGGATCATCGCCGATTGATGCGCGAAACGGCCGAAATTGCCGGCGCCGGGCTCGCGCTGGTGGGCCGTAGCGTGCGCGTACGCGAGACGACCTATCGCGCATTATTCCGCGACACGCTCGGCATCGATCCGATGCTGGATGCCGAATCCGTACTCCGCGCGCGGTTGGCCGATATCACGATCGACGCGACGGATTTGCGCCGCGACGACTGGCTCGACTTGCTGCTCACGCATTGCATCCAACCCGGCTTCGCGCGCGACGAACTGCTGCTTGTGCACGATTATCCGGCGAGCCAGTGCGCACTCGCGAAAATCCGCGTGGGCGATCCGCCGGTCGCCGAACGCTTCGAGCTGTACCTAGGCACGGTCGAACTCGCAAACGGCTATCACGAGCTCACTGATGCTGGCGAACAGCGCGCACGATTCGAGCGCGACCATGCGCTGCGCACGCAACGCGGGGATCCGCTGCCGCCGCTGGATAAGCGATTGCTGGCGGCGCTGGAACACGGGTTGCCGGATTGCGCCGGGGTCGCGTTGGGCGTGGATCGCCTGCTCACGGCGATGCTGGACGCGGATACGATCGCCGCGACTCTTGCGTTTCCGTTCAGCCGCGCCTGAGGCGAGGCAGTATCCATCCGGTCGCTGCGGTCGGTTCGCCGTTCAAATGCCGCCACATGGCAGCATCGGGCCGGCATTCACGTTGGCATCGAAAAGTTGCCAATCGATTCAGCCTTCGGGTTTATGATCCGTCAGGCGAATCCACTCACGATGTTCACTTGGGAGGGCTGGAGATGAACGTTTTCGGACGCTGGATCTTCATGGCGGTGCTCGGCCTGCTGGCGATGCAGGCGCACGCGCAGTATTACTCGGGGTCGGGCCAAACCTTTGGTTGCAGGTCGGAGAATTTTCGCCAGAGCTATTGCGCGGCGGACACGCGCGGCGGCGTTACGCTGGTGCGGCAGACCTCCGATACGGCTTGCGTCGAGGGGCGCACATGGGGTTACGACAACAGTGGCGTATGGGTGACCCAGGGTTGCTCGGGCGAGTTCGCGCTCGGCGGTCGCTACGGCGACAGCTACACCAACGGTTACAACAATGGCTATAACAGTTCGCGCGTGATCCGTTGCGAGTCGAACGACAACCGGCAGGTCTATTGCCGGACCGATACCCGTGGCGGCGTGCGCATTTCCCGTCAGATTTCCGGCAGCGCCTGCATCAGGGGCCAGAGTTGGGATTACGACGGCGGCGGCGTGTGGGTGAGCAACGGTTGCAGGGCCGATTTCACCATCGGCGGTTACGACGGCGGCTATCGTCCCGGGTACGGCGCCAGCCGCAATGTGCGTTGCGAATCGACCGGCGGCCGCACCGTGCGTTGCAACACCGATACACGCGGTGGCGTGCGGTTGTTACGCAAGCTTTCGAGCAGTGCGTGCTACCAAGGCAGGAGCTGGGATTGGGATCGCGCCGGAATCTGGGTATCGAACGGTTGCCGCGCTGATTTCCAGGTCGGCGGTTTCAACAATGGCTACAACGGTCGCGACGACGATCGCTATTACGACGATCGGCGTTGAAGATCAGCTGATGGCCAATGCCGTACACGACGGGGTGGGCGATCCGCCCCGTCGTCGTTTGGGGCGCATCGCCATGCTGCGGTTATCATTCCGGCATGACCGCATCCGCCAGTCTCGACTTTGAACGCTACGACCGTGTCCGCCCGATCCGCTGGCTGGGTGATCGGCTGGAATTGCTCGACCAGCGCAAGCTGCCGTTCGATGTCGCGTATGTGACGTGCAACGATTCCGATGCGGTCGCGACAGCGATCCGCGATCTGGTCGTGCGTGGCGCGCCGGCGATCGGCATCGCTGCGGCGTGGGGCGCGGTACTGGCCGGGCGTGCGCTGGGGAATCGCGTTGCATCGGGCGCCGAAGCGCTTGTCGAGATGCAGCCAGCGCTCGATCGCCTGCAGGCCGCGCGCCCGACTGCGGTGAACCTCGCGTGGGCACTGCGGCGCATGCTCGGCGTGTTGCACGGCGCAGGCGAAGACTGGCCGCAACGCCTCGAAGCTGAAGCGCTCGCCATCGCCACCGAAGATCTCGCCGCGAACCGCCGCATGGGCGAAGCGGGCGCCGCGTTGATCGAAACGGGTTCCTGCGTGCTGACCCATTGCAATACGGGGTCGCTCGCGACGGCAGGCTTCGGCACCGCGCTCGGCGTGATACGCGCCGGCATCGCGAACGGCCGCATCGCGCGCGTGTACGCCGGCGAAACCCGTCCGTGGTTGCAGGGTGCGCGGCTCACCGTGTGGGAGCTGCAGCAGGACGGTATCGCTGCGACCCTGATCGCCGACTCCGCAGCGGCGCATTTGATGGCGACAGGGCAGGTGCAATGGGTGATCGTCGGCGCCGACTGCATCTGCGCGAATGGCGACACCGCCAACAAGATCGGCACGTATCAGCTCGCGATCGCCGCACGCCATCACGGCGTCAAGGTCATGGTTGTGGCGCCGTCATCGACCGTGGACATGTCGGCCGCATCGGGCGCGCAGATCGAAATCGAGCTGCGCGATCCGGCCGAATTGCTGGGTGTCGCCGGCGTGCGTCACGTCGCCGATGGTGTGTCCGCGTGGAATCCGGTGTTCGACGTCACGCCGGCGAATCTGATCGATGCGATCGTCACCGAGCGCGGCGTGATCGAGGCCCCGAACCGAGCGAAAATGGAATTCGTTTTCGGGCCGATGTCAAGCGCCTAAGTGCCTGTTTCGCGCATGTTTTTCCGGCGTGTCCGTGTCCTCTGAAACGCGCATTTCTGCTATCATTTCCGTTTCTTGAACGCACCCGCTGGCGGCTTCTCCGCCGGGGTGCTTCTGGCCGTCGAAAATGGATCCCGGAATGACCGAACACGCCAAGGAAATCATCCCCGTCAATCTCGAAGACGAGATGCGCAAGAGCTATCTCGACTACGCGATGAGCGTGATCGTCGGGCGTGCGCTGCCCGACGTGCGCGATGGACTCAAGCCGGTTCACCGTCGCGTGCTGTATGCGATGAGCGAACTGGGTGCGCACAGCAACAAGCCGTACTACAAGTCCGCGCGCATCGTCGGCGACGTGATCGGCAAGTTCCATCCGCACGGCGACCAATCCGTTTACGACACGCTCGTGCGCATGGCGCAGCCGTTCTCGCTGCGCTACCTGCTGGTGGACGGGCAGGGCAACTTCGGTTCGGTCGACGGCGATTCAGCGGCCGCGATGCGTTACACCGAAGCGCGCATGTCCAAGCTCACCCACGAGCTGATGGCCGACATCGACAAGGACACCGTCGATTTCCAGCCGAACTACGATGAAAAGGAATTCGAGCCGAAGGTGATGCCGTCGCGTTTCCCGAACCTGCTGGTGAACGGTTCGGCCGGCATCGCGGTCGGCATGGCGACGAATATCCCGCCGCACAACCTCTCGGAAATCATCGACGCTGTTGTTGCGTTGATCGACGATCCGGAGATCGGCATCGACGGCCTGATGCGGCATGTGCCCGGCCCTGATTTCCCGACTGCCGGCATCATCAACGGTGCTGCGGGCATCCACGCGGCCTACCACACCGGTCGTGGCCGCGTGTTGCTGCGCGCGCGCACCGAGATCGAGGTGGACGAATCCAACGGTCGCGAATCGATCATCGTCACCGAGTTGCCCTATCAGGTGAACAAGGCGCGGCTGATCCAGTCGATCGCCGAACTGCACAAGGACAAGAAGATCGAAGGCATCGCGCCCGACGGTTTGCGCGACGAGTCCGACAAGGACGGGATGCGCATCTACATCGAACTCAAGCGCGGCGAGTCGGCCGAAGTGCTGCTCAACAACCTCTACCAGCAGACCCAGATGCAGGTCACGTTCGGCATCAACATGGTCGCGCTGGTCGATGGCCGGCCGCGCCTGCTGAACCTCAAGGACATGCTCGAAGCGTTCGTTCGGCATCGCCGCGAAGTGGTTACGCGGCGCACGATCTTCGAGCTGCGCAAGGCGCGTTCGCGTGCGCATATCCTCGAAGGCCTGACCGTCGCGCTGGCGAACATCGACGAGATGATCGAACTGATCAAGACCTCGGAAAATCCGCAGGTCGCACGCGAACGTTTGCAGTCGCGACGTTGGGAACCGGGTCTTGTCGGCGCCTTGCTTGCGAGTGCGGGCGCGGATGCATCGCGACCCGAGGAACTGGACCGTGCGTTCGGCCTGCATGCCGATGGTTATCAACTGTCCGAAACGCAGGCGAAGGAAATCCTCGAGATGCGCCTGAACCGCCTGACCGGGCTGGAGCAGGACAAACTCACCGATGAATACCGCACGCTGCTCGACACCATCCGTGGTCTCATCGACATCCTCGAAAACCCGGATCGCCTGCTCGCGGTGATCCGTACCGAACTCGCGAACATCAAGGAAGAATTCGGCGACGCGCGCCGCACCGAGATCCGCGCGAGCCAGGAAGACCTCGACATCCTCGACCTGATCGTGCCGGAAGACGTGGTCGTCACGCTCTCGCACACCGGTTACGCCAAGCGCCAGCCAGTCAGTGCGTATCGCGCGCAGAAACGCGGTGGGCGTGGGCGCTCGGCGACCACGGTCAAGGACGAGGATTTCGTCGATCGGCTGTGGATCGCGAACACCCACGACACACTGCTCACATTCACCAGCGCAGGCCGCGTGTTCTGGCTCAAGGTCTACCAGTTGCCCGATGCGAGTCCGGGTTCGCGCGGCCGGCCGATCGTCAACTGGCTGCCGCTGGAAGCGGGCGAGCAGGTGCAGGCGGTATTGCCGGTGCGCGAGTTCGCCGACGACCGTTACGTGTTCTTCGCAACGCGCGCGGGCACCGTCAAGAAAACGCCGTTGTCGGATTATTCGCGGCCACGCACGACCGGCATTCGCGCGATCGATCTCGACGAAGGCGATGGCCTCGTCGACGTGCAGCTCACCGATGGCACCCGCGACGTGATGCTGTTCGCGTCTAACGGCAAGGCCGTGCGCTTCGCGGAAGATGCGGTGCGCTCGATGGGCCGCACCGCGCATGGCGTGCGCGGCATCCGCCTTGCCGCTGATGCGCAGGTGCAGAGCCTGATCGTGGTCGACGGCGACGGCGACATCCTGACGGCGAGTGAGAACGGTTTTGGCAAGCGCACCCAGGTCGAGGCGTATCCGCGCAAGGGCCGCGGCACGCAGGGCGTGATCGCGCTCGCGGCGAGCGCGCGCAACGGCGCGCTGGTTGGCGCGATCCAGCTGTCCGACCAGCACGAGATCCTGCTGATCTCCGACAAGGGAACTTTGGTGCGCACGCGCGCGTCGGAAGTCTCGCAGGTCGGCCGCAACACCCAGGGCGTGACCCTGATGCGCGTGGGCGATGGCGAGAAGCTGATCGCGTTGCAGCGGGTTGACGCGCTGACCGCGATCGACGGGCCCGAAGACCAGCCGCCAGCCGAAGCCGGCGATGGTGCGGCGCCTCCTGCATAATCTTTCAAGAACCGGACAAGGATCGCGAATGACGCGGATGCGTGCGTGGCACTACTCGTTGTTGATGTCGATCGCGATCCCAGGAATCGCATGGGCCATTCCGCCCGAAGCGCTGGCGCCGACGCCGGCACGCAGTGCGGGTGCATCCGCGGCAGCGGTGCCGGAAACCGCCGGCAGCCGGATCGCTGCGGCGCGCGATGCGGTGCTGCCGTACGTGGTCAGCATCCTCACTGTCAGCCAGAACTTCGAGCAGGGCGAACCCACGCTCAGCGTGTCCAGCGGCAGCGGCACGGTGATCTCGCCGCAGGGCTACATTGTCACCAATGCGCACGTGGTCGAGAAGGGCAAGGCGTTCCGCGTCGTGTTCGCCGATGGCCATGAACTGCCGGCGAAGCTGATCGGCGAAGACACCCTGTCCGATCTCGCCGTGCTGCAGGCGCAGCCGAACAAACCCGAGGTGTTCAAGCACGCAGAGTTCGCGAGCGTGAATGATTTGCAGGCGGGCGACACCGTGCTCGCGATGGGCGCGCCGTGGGGCTTGTCCAATTCGATGAGCGCCGGCGTGGTCAACAATCCGCACCGCCTGCTGGTGTCGCTGTTCGACGACGAGGCCGATTACGAAGACAGCCTCGGCCCCGACCTGCCGACCGGACGTTATTACTCGTGGATCCAGCACGACGCCGCGATCGCGCCCGGCAATTCCGGCGGCCCGCTGGTGGATGCGAACGGCCGCATCGTCGGCGTGAACGCGCGGGGCATGGTGTTCGGCGGCGATCTCGCGTTCGCGATCCCCGGACCCGACGCCGCGCGCGTGGTCGATGCACTGATCCAGAATCACAAGGTGCCGCGCGCCTATCTCGGCTTCCGCTTGCGCTCGCTGAAGGGCACCAATTTCACCAGCGGCGTGCTGCTCAATGCGATCGATCGCGACTCGCCTGCGGAAAAAGCGGGCCTGCGCGCGGGCGACCTGTTGCTGACGATGGACGGACACGCGGTGAATGCGCCGCAGCCGATCGATGTGCCCGGCCTGCAACGCGACATCGCCCAGTTGAAGGTCGGCGGCACGATCGCGCTCGGCATCGAACGCGACGGCAAGCGATCCGAGGTCAAACTCGCGACCGCGCCGTATCCGCGTGAGAGCAGCGCGGAATCCGGATACACACCGTTCGGCATCTCGATGCGCGAACTCACCCCACCGATGGCGCGCAAGCGCGGCCTGGACTTCAACGAAGGCTTGCTGCTGACCGGCATGCGCCCCGGCGGTCCGGCGGCGAACGCGCGCCCGGCGCTGCAATCGGGCGACGTGTTGCGTACCGTCGCCGGCAAGCCGGTAAGCAAACCCGACGACCTGAAGCCATGGCTGGACAAGCCGGCGAAGATCGCGCCGCTGCTGATCGGCTTCCAGCGCCAGGGCGAGGACCTGCTGACCACCTTGCTGCCGAGTTATGGCGACCGCTCGCACACGCCGCTGCCCGAATTGCCGAATGCATGGGCCGGTGTGGAAGTGCAGCCGGTGACTACTTCGCTCGCGACCGCCTTCGGCGAAGGCGCGCCGGGTTACCGGATCAGCCGCGTGTATCCGGGCAGCCCGCTCGGCGCCGCGGGCGCGAAAATCGGCGACGTGGTCACCACGATCAACGGCAAGCCGATGAAGCCGGGCAGCGACAACAACTCGGACGAATTCGACCATGCCGTGCGCGAGCTCGAAGTCGGCCTGCCGGCGAAGTTCGGCATCCAGCGCGATAGCCACGCGAGCGTGATCGACGTCAAGCTCGCCGCATCGCCGGTCGAGGCATCGGGACTCAAGACGCTGCGCGTATCGAAGCTGCGCATCTCTGCGCGCGAACTGAGTTTCTACGATCGCGTCGCGCGGCACCTGACGACGGACCAGAGTGGCGTGTACATCGACAGCGTGGAAAGCGGCGGGCCGGGCGGGCTGGCGCACATCAAGGGCGGCGATATCGTGCTCGCGCTCGACGACCATCCGACGCCCGATCTCGACGGCTTCAGCGCCGCGCTCGCGCTAGCGCTGGCATCGCATTCGCAGGCGATTTCGTTCCGTGTCGTGCGCGGTGCCGAAGTGCGTCTTCTGTTCCTTGACCGCAGTTGGTTACAGGAGAAGTCTCCGTGACACATCCGACCGTGATGCGCAAAGCGTTCCGTTTTTTCGCAGCGACGGCGTTGTGCTGCGTGCTGTTACCGACGATCAGTCACGCTGCGGTGCCCCCGTCCAGCGCGGACGACAACGAGCATCAGTTCAAGCAGGTGATACAGCGGCGCGGCGACACCGCGGTGCCGGTCAAGTTCGTGATGTCGCTGTCCGGAATGGGCAGCGAGCGCCAGCAGGAAGGCCAGACCCAGGGCACGCTGGTATCGGCCGACGGCCTGGTCCTGGTGCCGGGTCGCGTGGTCAGTCTCGATCTTTCGGCGTTCGGGCGCGGCGATGCCAGTGGCGGCACGCCGACCGCGAAGTCGGGGCAGTTCCGCGTACGCCTGGCAGGCAGCGAGGAATGGTTGCCGGCCGACCTGGTCACCCGCGATACCGAACTCGGGTTGGCATGGCTGCGCCTGCGCCATCCGAAAGGGAAATTGCCCTTCGTCGATTTCGGCGACGCGGCCAAGGTCGTCGTCGGCACCCAGCTCTACACGGTGATGCGCACCTCGGATCAATTCGGCAGCGTGCCGATCGTGCGCGCCGGCTATGTGCTCGGCGAAACCATGGTGCCGCGCCACACTTGGCTGATCGAAGGCGCGCCGGGCCTGGCGTTCGATGGCGACGGCAAGCCGGCCGGCTTCGTCGACGTCGATCTGGGCGGCATGATGCGCACGCGTTCTTCGTCGGGCGGCATCGGCATGGATTACGGCGACCTGGTGCTGACCATGATTCCGGCCGATCGGATCGGCCGCGTGACCGCGCAGGCTTCGGTGTTGCCGGTGGTGAAATCGACCGATGGCGACGATGCCGAACCGGCGTCCGATGCCAAGCCGGTACCGTCCGCTCACAAGGCTGTCCAGCCGGCGCCTGCGCCGAATACGACCGCCAAGGACGCAGCACCGGACGCCGCTCCTCCGAAGAAATAAACCGGCGGAAGAAGAACTAAACCGGCGCTAACTGACCGGTTTCCGTCGCGTTTGCGTTCGCGCGCGCGAACCTCGACAAGCCGCGTTCGACATCGTCCGCGCGCTCTATACTGCGCGCATCTCGGGGAGAGAACGATGCGCGCAGTTACGGTCTGGTCTGTCGATTTCGACGGTTTCGATTGTTCGTGGACGCGCGCGTCGCACGTCTGCATCGCCGCGTTGCTGGTCGCGCTCGCGTTGCTCGGCGGCTGCAAGCAGAACGGCAACGCCGTGCCTGCGGTGCAGGGCGGCACACAGCAGGCGATCGATGCGCGTGCGGTGCCGAAGGGATTTGCGTTGCTGTCGGCGTATCCGGATAGCAAGAACAGTGAGCAACTCGCGATCGCGCTGGAGTTCACCCGCCCGATCGTCGGCTCGCAGAGTTTCGACGACCTGCTCAGCGTGACCGATGCGAACGGCGCGGCGGTCAAGGGCAGCTGGTCGCTCGACGAGGGCGGCAAGGTGCTGCGCTTCCCATACGTGCAGCCCGCGCAGAAATACACCGTGAAGATCGGCGGCAAGCTCGCCGCTGCCGACGGCAACACGCTCGGCGCAGACATCGTGCGCGAGGTCTATACCGGACCGCTCGATCCGGTCGTCGGTTTCGCATCGCAGGGCAGCGTGCTGCCCGCGCGCGATTCGCGCGGTCTGCCGGTGGTGTCGGTCAATGTGCCGGAAGTGGACGTGGAATTCTTCCGCGTGCA
>JANXZP010000026.1 GCA_025355485.1 Pseudomonadota bacterium | reverse complement strand
CGGGTTTCTCGCCGAGTACCGCGGCCAGCGCGGTGAAGCGTCGCGCCTTTGCGAGCCGCGCCGCGCCCTCGTCGGTGGACAGGCGTCGCGCCAGCCATTCGTAACCTGGCGTGTGCATCCGCGAATCGGCGGGCAGGCCATCGTTATATTTGCCGGTCAGCAGGCCTGATGCGAGCGGCGACCAGGTCGTGGTGCCGAGTCCGATGTCGGAATACAGCGATGCGTATTCGGTCTCGACGCGCTCGCGATGCAGCAGGTTGTACTCGGGCTGTTCCATCGTCGGCGGATGAAGATGATTCGCGCGCGCGATATTCGCCGCCTCGCGGATCGCTGCGACCGGCCACTCCGACGTGCCCCAGTACAACACCTTGCCCTGACGGATCAGCGCGTCCATCGCGCGCACGGTTTCCTCGATCGGCGTATCGGGATCGGGGCGATGGCAGTAATACAGGTCGAGGTGATCCACCCGCAACCGGCGCAGCGCCTGTTCACAGGCCTCGATCACATGCTTGCGCGACAGTCCCTTCTGGGTCGGCGCGGGATGATCGACCGCGCCGAAGTACACCTTGCTCGACACGCACCACGCATCGCGCGGCAACCGCAGGTCGGCGAGCACGTCGCCCATGATCCGTTCGGCCTCGCCGTTGGCGTAGGTTTCGGCGTTGTCGAAGAAGTTCACCCCCGCATCGAACGCCTGCGCGATCAGCTCGCGCGCCTCGCTGCGGCCGATCTGGTTGCCGAACGTGACCCATGCGCCGAAACCCAGCGCGGACAGCTTCAGTCCGGACGAGCCGAGGCGGCGGTATTGCATGCGTTGCTCCTGTGGACGATTCCGTGTGCGCGGTGGAATCCGGCACACCTATATAATGAGCGCGCTATCCACCGGGGGATAGCCTGCCTGCGAACGCGGGTATCCGCGCCGACAGGCCCTGCATGAATGCTTTTCTGGTATCCCTCGTCGCCGTCGCGGTCGCCGAAATCGGCGACAAGACGCAACTGCTGTCGCTGACGCTCGCCGCTAAATACCGCCGACCGTGGCCGATCTGCGTCGGCATCTTCATCGCCACGCTGGTCAATCATGCGATGGCCGGCGGCGTTGGCGCGCTACTCGCGAACTGGATCTCGCCGCGCGCGATGCAATGGGCGGTGGTGGTGTCGTTCATCGGCATGGCGGCGTGGGCGCTGATCCCGGACAAGGCCGACGACGAGGCCGCGACCAAACATTCCGGGCACGGCCTGGTCATCGCGACGATCATCACCTTCTTCCTCGCCGAAATGGGCGACAAGACCCAGCTCGCGACGGTCGCGCTCGCCGCGCAATACCATCCGCTGTGGCAGGTCGTGGTCGGCACCACGCTTGGCATGATGGTCGCCAATGTGCCGGTGGTCTGGCTGGGCGCACGTTTTGCCGAGCGCATTCCGCTGCACGCGGCGCGCGTGACCGCCGCCCTGCTCTTCCTCGGGCTGGGATTGTGGAACCTGTACGGGCTGCTGCATGCGACCGGAAGCCGGTGACCCGATGACGCGCCGCCCGATGCGATTTTGTGACCGATGCGATGTTCGCGGTGCAAACACTGCATGCGATCATGACGACCATGCTTGATGACGATCAGGGCCGCTGGCCCGGAGACGATGCGTGAGCACCCTGCGGCAAACCTTGCGCGAACTGTCGAACACGATGCGCGATCGTCCGGACGAGATCGTACTCGACATCGGCGCGGGCGGCGAGCTGCTGGTCGCGCGCATCCGCGTGGTCGCGACCTTGCTGCTGATGCTGATGCCGCTGATCAATATCCTCACCGGCGGCGGCGTCGCCGAGAGCATCGACGGATTCGTGGGCACGGGCCTCGGCCTCGCGCTCGCAATGGTTTGGCTCGCGCTCGCCAGGCGGAAGCGGCGCCATCGCTGGCTGTCGTTCGCAACCAGCGCATCCGACGTCACCATGGAGACGCTGGTGCTGGTGCTGATCGCGACCCAATCGCCCGCGGCTAGCGTCAACACCCTGATCGTGTGGTCGTGCTATCCGCTGTCGATCTTCATGACCGCGCTGCGCAACGACGGCCGCGTCACATTGTTCGCCGGGATGCTCGCGATCGTGCAATACAGTGCGCTGGTGCTGTGGGTGTTCGCGCATGCTGATCCGCACGTCGCGCTCGCGACCGCTGCGTATGGCGAAGTGTCGATCAGCAACCAGGTGCAGCGGCTGGTGCTGCTGCTGGTCGCGACCCTGCTGACCGCGGTGGTGGTGTACCGGATCCAGCGGCTGGTACTGCTGTCCGGCACCGACACCCTGACCGGTTTGCCGAATCGTTCCTATCTTGTCCATCGCGTGCCGCAGATCGTCGAACACGCGCGCAAGCAGGACACCTCAATCACGCTCGCGATCATCGACCTGGATCATTTCAAGCGGATCAACGACGACTACGGCCATCCAGTCGGCGATCGCGCATTGCGCCACGTGGTGCTGCTGCTGCAAAGCGAGCTCGGTCGCGACGAACCGCTGATGCGCGTCGGCGGCGAGGAATTCGTTCTGCTGCTCGAACGCCCGATGGGCGCGGCGTGGGAGCGGATGGAGACGCTGCGCAAACGAGTGGCGGCGGTTCCATTCGTGCCCGGCGAAGAAAATCCCGAACCGGTGACGCTGACGTTCTCCGCTGGCCTTTCGTGTTGTCCGCAGGATGCGGTCGATGTTTCCGGCCTGATGCGCTGCGCCGACCAGCGCCTGCGCAAGGCCAAGCAGACCGGCCGCAATCGCGTCGTCGTACGCGAGTAACGACCCACAGGAATGTGGGGAGTGCACACAGGCGTCCGGAACGCCTGTAGCCCAGGCATTCCGCGCATTTCACCTTGCCCGCACCGACGGCCTGCACTAGGCTGCGGCGAGTCCGCCAACGGAGCGACACCTTGAGCCTGAAACTGCGCCTGATCGTGATGAACTTCCTCCAGTTCTTCATCTGGGGAGCATGGCTGCTGACCATCGGCGCGTACTGGTTCCAGAACCGGCATTGGTCGGGCGCGGGGTTCGGCGCAATCTTCTCGACCATGGGCATCGCCTCGCTGTTCATGCCATCGCTCACCGGTATCCTCGCCGACAAGTGGATCAACGCCGAAAAACTCTACGGACTGCTGCAGATCGGCGGCGCGATCGTGCTGTTCTGCGTGCCGATGGTCGACAACCCGACCACGATGTTCTGGGTCATGTTGTTGAACATGGTCTTCTACATGCCGACGATCGCGCTGGCGATCACGGTCGCGTACAACGCGCTGAAGAACGACGGCCAGGACGTGGTGCGCGACTACCCGCCGATCCGCGTGTGGGGAACGATCGGTTTCATCGTTGCATTGTGGACGGTCAGCCTGCTGCATCTGGAAACATCGTCCGCGCAGTTCCATGTCGCGTCCGCCGCTTCGCTGCTGCTCGGACTGTATGCGTTCACCCTGCCGCCGTGCCTGCCGAAACTCGGCGCGTCCGAATCGAACCGGTCGATGCTCGACGTGCTGGGACTGACCTCGTTCAAGCTGTTCCGCGACACCAACATGGCGGTGTTCCTGCTGTTCGCGATGCTGCTCGGTGCGGCGCTGCAATTGACCAATGCTTACGGCGACACCTTCCTGCACGACTTCGCTGGCGTCAATGCGTACAAGGGCACGCTGGCGGTGCGCTATCCCGCGATCATCATGTCGATCTCGCAGATTTCCGAGACCCTGTTCATCCTCGCGATCCCGTTCGTGCTGCGGAACTTGGGCATCAAGCGCGTGATGGTGATCAGCATGGTCGCGTGGGTGCTGCGTTTCGGCTTGTTCGCGTACGGCGATCCGGGCGGCGGGCTGTGGATGATCGTGCTGTCGTGCATCGTGTACGGCATGGCGTTCGATTTCTTCAACATCTCCGGCTCGCTGTTCGTGGAAGGCCAGAGCGATCCGAAGATCCGCGCGAGCGCGCAGGGCCTGTTCATGGTGATGACCAATGGCGTCGGCGCGGTGCTCGGCAGTTCGATCTCCGGCATCGTGATCGACCGCTTCTTCACCCACGACGGCGTGAAGGACTGGCACGGCATCTGGCTGGCGTTCGCCGGCTATGCGCTGGTGATGACGCTGCTGTTCGTGCCGCTGTTCAAATACCGGCACGATCGGGCGATGATCCGCGCTCCACAACACTGATCGGGTTGCAACGCGCGATGCCCGCATTCCCGGAAGTCGTCGTGGTGGGCAGCTACGTGCAGGATCATGCGTGGTTCTGCGATGCGTTTCCGCAACGCGGTGAAACCCGGATCGCGACCGGCTTCAACACCGGACCCGGCGGCAAGGGTTTCAACCAGGCGGTCGCATGCCGACGACAAGGCATCGGCACCCTTTTCATCGGCTCGATAGGCGACGATGCGCTGGGCCGCAATGCGCAGCGGTTCGTTGAACCCGAGGACATCGATGCGCGCTGGCAGGTGCATGCCGAAGTGCCGACCGCGGCGTCGAGCATCGTGGTCGATGCGCGCGGCGAAAACCGGATCGTGGTCAGCCTTGGCGCGAACGAGCATCTGTCGCCGGATTTCGTGCGAACCGAATTCCGCAACGCCCGTTCCGCGCGCTTCATGCTGTGCCAGCTCGAAAGCAACCTGGACGCGGTCGCCGCCGCGCTCGATGCCGCGAGCGCAGCCGGCATGCTGCGCATGCTCAATCCAGCGCCGATGCATCCGTGGTTCGATCCGGCGCTGCTCGCGCAAGTCGACCTGCTCACGCCGAACGAAACCGAATTCGCGCTGTTGTCGCGGCGCTGCGGCTTTGATGATGTCGATGCGGACGCGCTGGCATCGCTCGAGGATGCGGCCCTGCATGCGCTAGTGCGCAGGCTGCCCGTGCAGACCACGGTGATCACCCTCGGCGCTTACGGCTGTTTCGTTTCGCACGCGCTCGATCGCCGCGGCGATACCGAATCTTTTTATCGATTCGCGCCCGAAAACGTGCGCGCGATCGACAGCACCGGCGCCGGCGATGCGTTCAGCGGTGCGCTGGTCTCGGCGCTGACGCGATTCGATAGCGATCCCTTCGCAAAAGCCGCGCGCCATGCGAATCGCGCCGCCGCGCTGTCCACCGAAACCGTCGGCACCGCGCCAGCGATGCCGACCTTCGATGCAGTCGTCGCGCGGTTCGGCGCGTAATCGCGCCCGCGTGTTGTGACGCTGCCCGGCGTAGGCCATCATCGCGGCAACCAATGCCGGACCCTGCACGCCATCGTTCGAGCCCGAATCCATGACAGCGATCGTCCAACATGCCCATGGCCTGCGCTTTGTCACCGACTGGCAGTGCCTCGATGTCGCCGACGCCGAAGCGATCCGCGCGTTCTGGGCCCGCGAAGGCGCCAATGTGGATGGCGCCGAGGCGCAACGACGCCTGCATGAAATCGTGGTGCATGCGGTGACCGAGGATGGCCAGATCGCAGCCGTGGCCACGGTCGCGCCGAAAATCCTCCCGCGCCTCGGCCAGCCGATGTACGCCTTCCGCTGTTTCGTCGGCAGCGCGTGGCGCACCAATGTCTTGCCGCGATCCCTGCTGAAGCATGTGCAGGAAGTGCTCGAGCCCTACGCGCGCGCCAATGGCTTTCCGGGCATCGGCATCGTGCTGGAACTGGAGAACGCGCGTTTCGGCAACACCATGCGCCGCGCGTTCTGGTCGGACACGAAATTCTCCTACATCGGCACCAACGCGATCGGGCAGGATGTGCGCGTGCGTTATTTCCGCGGCGCGCGGCTGAAGACGCGCGAGGAACTCGCCGTACTGCTACGCGATGCGCAACGTCAGGCGCAGGCCGAGGCCCGCTCCGCCCAGACGCAAGGAGTGGCCGCGAACTGAACATCGCGGACGCCTTCCCATGCCACTGCCCTCGCCGAACATCCTTGCCCTGGTCTTTCTCGCCTTCGAGGCGACAATTTCGCTGACCCGCCGTCCGCTCCCAAACGCCGAAGGCAAGGATCGCGGCACATTCCAGATGATCTGGATCGCGATTACCCTGGCCATCGTGCTGGGCATCTGGGCCGGCGTTGCCGTGCCGCGCGCAAGACTTCCGGCGACCGGGATTATCTATCCGGTCGGGCTCGCGCTGTTCGTGCTCGGCATGGCCCTGCGCTGGTGGTCGATCCGCACACTGGGAAAGTTCTTTACCGTGCAGGTCGCAATCGCGAGCGATCACAAGCTCATCGAAGATGGCCCTTACCGCGTGTTGCGGCATCCCTCGTACACCGGATCGCTGACGATGTTCATCGGCTATTTGCTGTGTTTCGGCAATGCCCTGACGATGGCCATCGTGTTGTTGGCTGTACTCGCCGTGTTCATCCGGCGCATCCACGTCGAGGAAACCGCACTCAACGAAAACTTCGGCGATGCGTGGAGCGACTACGTGCGCCGCACCTGGCGATTGATTCCCCTGGTGTACTGAGCGCCCGCATCGAAAACCCATGAGCAGCGCTGGAACGACACGCTGGAGCCTGATTTTCGCCGCCCGAGGCACGAGCCCATCGGCTCGGGAAGCTCTGGAGCAACTCTGCGCGAACTACCATCCGGTGGTGCTTGCGTATTTCAAACGGCAGGATCAACCCCAACTTGCCGACGATCGCACCCAGGCATTTTTTCTGCATTTTCTCGACCGGCACCTGCATGATCGCGCGGACGCAGCGCGCGGTTCGTTCCGTGCGTTCCTGTTCACATCGGTGCGCAACCATTGGCATGAAGCGCTGCGTGGCGAAGCTGCCCGGAAGCGGCGTGCGGGGGCAGAGGCCGGCGAATTCGCCCTGGCCGATCTGGCCGATGCGCACGCCAGCCCCGAACAGGCATTCGATCGCGACTGGGCCTTGCATGTCCTGCAGCGCGCCCGCGAACAGCTTGAACACGAAGCCGATCACTCCGGAAAATCAGCACTGTTCGCAGCCGTGCAGGGCTTCCTGCTGGAGCCACCCGAAGCCAGCGACTATGTCCGCATCGGTGCCGCGTTGGGCATGCCCGCCAACACCGTGGCTGTTGCAGTCCGCCGCTTGCGGGAACGCCTGCGCGCGCTGGTACGCCGTGAACTCGCCGACACACTGCCGCCAGCGGCAGACATCGATACGGAAATGCGCTGGCTCAAACAGGCATTGCAGAACGACTGAATCGGGCCTGCCTGTCATCGCCATCGACAATCGGCATACACGCAGGCAAGAGTCCTGCGAGAACCATCATGCCCGACCGATCATTCGACCTGCCGCCGCTGTCCATCCTTGGCAAGCGCAAACATCGGCAGCAAGACGACCAAGCCCGCCGCATGGCGTTGCTGGATGCAACCGTCCTGCGCTGGCTGTCCGGCGCTGGCATGCCGCAGGCCAGTGCGTCCGTACACGCTCGCGCTCTTGCGCCCATTGTGGGCCGATGGCTGGACGACACCAACCCCGGCCAACAATTCGAGCTGTTGCCATCGCTGGCGGATCGCCTCCGCATGCAACTGACGCCATCCAATCCGCCGCCGGCAGCCGCTTTCGTCAACGCGTTCGCGCACAGCCTTGTCGCCCACGCCGTCGACGAGGTTGCACTGGAAGCACGCCGTGCCGGTCACGCCAATGTCTATGCGGGCCTGCATCCCTGGCTGCACAGCGATCCCACGCCCGCGATCCTCGCCCAACTTGGCGCAACCTTGCGCATGCCGCAGTCGGCACTGTCCATCGCCCTGTCGCGCCTGCGCCGACGCCTGCGCGAACGCATCGAGGCCGCACTGACCTTGTGGGCATCCAGCCCGGAAACGCGCGACACTCTGCGACGGCGACTGCGTGAATCCCTGATCGGAACGGAATCGACGCCATGACCGTACCCACCACGTCCTCGTCGAACGACACCCATGCGCTGGCCGATTTCGCGTTCGGCAGCCACACCCATGTCATCGACGCCTCGCGCCCGCTCGCGTGGCTGTCGCCGGAAGAGTTGAACATCGATTTGTCGGATGAGGCGCAACGTCGCTTCGGCGATTACGAACTGATCGAGAAGGTCGGCCAGGGCGGCATGGGCGTGGTCTATCGCGCGCGCCAGCACGGACTGGAACGCGATGTCGCCATCAAGCTGCTCGCCGCCGGGCCGTGGGCGTCGGAGGAATTCGTCGCGCGTTTCCGCCGCGAGGCGAAGAGTGCCGCGCGGATGCAACACCCGAACATCGTCGAGATCTACGAGTTCGGCCATCGCGATGGGCTCAACTATTTCTCGATGCGCCTGATCGAAGGCCAGACCTTGGCACAGCGAATCGCCGCGGATGGTCCGTTGCCGGCCAATGCCGCGGCCAAGCTGCTGCGGACGCTCGCCGAGGCGATGGACTATGCGCATCGCCTGGGCGTGCT
>JANXZP010000253.1 GCA_025355485.1 Pseudomonadota bacterium | reverse complement strand
CTCGGTATCAGCACGATGGAAGACGTGCTCACCGATGCTCGACGCATTGTCGATGCCACGCAGATGCCGCTGCTGGTGGATATCGACACCGGCTGGGGCGGGGCGTTCAACATCGCGCGCACGATCCGCGCGTTCGAGCGCATCGGCGTCGCCGCTGTGCACATGGAAGACCAGGTCGGGCAGAAGCGCTGCGGCCATCGTCCGGGCAAGGAAGTCGTCACCAGGGACGAGATGGTCGATCGCGTGAAGTCCGCGGCGGATGCACGCACCGATGCCGGTTTCGTGATCATGGCGCGCACCGATGCGGCGGCGGCCGAAGGCCTCGACGCGGCGATCGAGCGCGCCTGCGCCTACGTCGAAGCCGGCGCGGACATGATCTTCCCCGAGGCGATGCGGACGCTCGACGATTACCGCCGCTTCAAGGCCGCGGTTAAAGTGCCGATCCTCGCGAACCTCACCGAATTCGGATCGACGCCGTTCTTCACCACCGACGAATTGCGCACTGCCGGCGTTGACATCGCCTTGTACTGCTGTGGCGCGTATCGCGCGATGAACAAGGCCGCGTTGCATTTCTACGAGACCGTGCGCCGTGAAGGCACCCAGAAGAACATCATCGACACCCTGCAAACGCGCGCCGAGTTGTACGACTTCCTCGGCTACCACGAGTACGAGCAGAAACTCGACGCGTTGTTCTCGCGATCAGACAAAGACCAATAAGCATCAATGAGTGACGACAATGAACGAACCAGCCAGCATCCTTCCCAAGCCCAAGAAATCCGTCGCGCTGTCCGGCGTCGCCGCCGGCAACACCGCGCTGTGCACGGTCGGCCGTACCGGCAACGACCTGCATTACCGTGGCTACGACATCCTCGATTTCGCGACGACGAGCGAGTTCGAGGAAATCGCGCACCTGCTCGTGCACGGCAAGCTACCGAACGCCGCCGAGCTGGCCGCGTACAAGGGCAAGCTGAAATCGCTGCGCGGGATTCCGGCTTCGGTGAAGGCGGTGCTGGAACAGCTGCCGGCATCGGCGCACCCGATGGACGTGATGCGCACGGCGGTATCCGTGCTCGGTTGCGCATTGCCGGAGAAGGATGATCACAACCATCCGGGCGCGCGCGATATCGCCGATCGCTTGATGGCGTCGCTCGGTTCGATCCTGTTGTACTGGTACCACTTCGCGGTGAACGGCAAGCGCATCGATGTCGAGACCGACGACGATTCGATCGGCGGCCATTTCTTGCATCTGTTGCACGGCGAGAAGCCGAGCGAGCTGTGGGTGCGCGCGATGCATACGTCGCTGATCCTGTACGCGGAACACGAGTTCAACGCATCGACGTTCGCCGCGCGGGTGATCGCCGGTACAGGCAGCGACATGTATTCCGCGATTGCGGGTGCGATTGGCGCATTGCGCGGGCCGAAGCACGGCGGTGCGAACGAAGTCGCATTCGAGATCCAGAAACGCTACGAGACGCCCGATGAAGCCGAAGCGGACATCCGCGCGCGCGTCGAACGCAAGGAAGTCGTGATCGGTTTCGGGCATCCGGTCTATACGATTGGCGATCCGCGCAACGTGGTCATCAAGGAAGTCGCGCGCGAGTTGTCGGCTGCGCAGCACAACATGAAGATGTTCGATATCGCATCGCGGCTCGAAGCGACGATGTGGGAGATCAAGAGGATGTTCCCGAACCTCGACTGGTTCAGCGCGGTGAGCTACCACATGATGGGCGTGCCGACCGCGATGTTCACCCCGCTGTTCGTGATCTCGCGCACGTCAGGCTGGAGCGCGCACGTGATTGAGCAACGCATCGACGGCAAGATCATCCGCCCGAGCGCGAATTACACCGGCCCGGAAGACCTGAAGTTCGTTCCGATCGACCAACGGTAAGGCTCGTCATTCCGGCGAAAGCCGGAATCCATTGTGCTGTTGCTATGCCAAAAAAATAAAATGGATCTCGGCTTGACCAGCTTCGCTGTTGGAAGCCGGCGGGATGACGACGAAAAAAGCCGCGCAATGCGCGGCTTTTTCGTTCAATCGAGTTTATGCGGCTTTCGGCAAGAGCAATCCTTCCGTCGTCAAAGCCCGTTGCACACCCTCGTCGGCGTCCATCCGCTGCTGGAATGCAGTGAGGTTGTCGAGCCCCGAGAGATCCACTCCGGTCTTTCCAGCCCAGCGCAACGTGACGTAAAGATACGGATCGGCGATCGAGCGCGTTCCGGTCAGCCAGTCCCTGCCTTTGAGTTGCGCATTCGCACGCTCGAACAGGCCACGCAGTTTCTTGCGCGCGGCGTCCTTGGTCTTGTCGATGGTCGTGGCGTCTTCAAGGAACGCGGTCGAGCCGAAGATCGGATGGAAGGCCGGATGCACGTCGGCGTTGAGGAAGGAGAGCCAGCGATTGACCTCGGCGCGGCCTTTCGGGCTGCCGTCGCCGCCGAGCTTCGCTTCGGGGTTGAGGTCGGCGAGGTAGTTCAGGATCGCAGCATTCTGGGTCAGCGCCCAGTCGCCGTCGGTGATTGCTGGCACGGCGCCGGCCGGATTGATCGCGAGGTATTCGGGCTGCTTCATTTCGGCGTGAGTCAACACCTTCACATCGAATGGCTTGCCGATCCACTCGAGAGCGATGTGGTCGGCGAGCGAGCAAGCACCTGGTGCGGTATAGAGCTGCATGTGGCGGACTCCGTTGGGTGGAGCCCAGTCAATCGGGACAGGGCGCGCTGTTACCAACAGCCATCGATGGGACAGTGCGTGCCGCGGCGGGTCGTTGTTACGGCGCCAGGTTCGCGACCCGGTAGAAGCTGTGGTCGCCGATCACCGCGACCAGTCGCGATTGCGACCAAGCCGGATCGGCCAGTGCGCGCGCTGCGAAATGGCTGGCGCCGGGTACGACTTCATGGCGTTGGCCGGCCGGTTTGGCCCAGTCGTTTTCGGTCGTCAGCGCGATGCGCAGGGCCGTGTACCAGGCCTGCATGTCGCGGATGCGGTCGCGCGGGTCGAGGGTGGCCATTGCGAACTGGCCGCGGGCGGTCACCACGGAACAGACCGAATCGCCCCACTGACCGCTTTCCAGCCGTCGCATGGCAACTTCGGCCACCGCGCGCTGACCCAGTTCGGGCTGGTCGCGGGCTTCGAGATAGACGGTGGTCGCCAGACACATCGGGTCGGCGGCTTGCTGCGGGAGGACGTGCATCAACCACAAAATCATAGCCAGTTTCATCGCGGTGGTTCCTTGCTCCGTTGGCCTGCTGGCTGTTCCGGTGGACTGGAACGGCTGGCACGGTATGGCGACATGGGGACGCGGATGAGGCCTGCGTCGTGGAATTGCGGCCTGCGTTCAGGCCGTGGCGTTTGCGGTCGTCTCCCCGAGGACTGCTGAACCTAGACCGCAGCACCTTACGGGCGCCAAACCCAACCTCGGCTGAATGCCTGAAAGCGAAGTATTTGATTGGATTGGAATTTTTACTCAGCTACCCAGCTAGAGCCACCTACAGCGCCGCCGCCAGGCGGCTGCCTTGGTCGATCGCGCGCTTGGCGTCGAGCTCGGTGGCGATGTCCGCACCGCCGATCAGATGCACCTCGCGGCCCGCCTCGCGCAAGGGTTCGAGCAGGTCGCGCAGCGGTTCCTGGCCGGCGCAGACCACCACGTGGTCGACCGGGAGAAGTTGTTCGTCGCCGGCCACGCGGACGCGGAAGCCTGCATCCCCCACACCCAGGTACTCGACGCTGCCGAGCAGGGTCACGCCCTTGGCCTTGAGTGTCGCCCGATGGATCCAGCCGGTGGTCTTGCCGAGCTTCGCGCCGGGTTTGCCCGGGCTGCGTTGCAGCAGCCATATCTCACGTGCGGGCGGTTCGACGTGTGCCTTGGTCAATCCGCCGCGCGCAAGCTGGCTCAGATCGACGCCCCATTCGGCCATCCAGCGCGTTGGGTCGAGGCTGGGCGAGGGTGCTTCCTGCACGAGGAACTCGGCGACATCGAAGCCGATCCCGCCCGCGCCGACGATCGCCACCCGTTTGCCGGGTACGACGCGGCGGGTGAGCACATCCAGATAGCTGCAAACCTTGGTGTGATCATGGCCAGGGAAATTGGCTGCGCGCGGCGTCACTCCAGTAGCGATCACCACCGCGTCGAATCCGGCCAGGTCGGCCAGCCCGGCGGTGCGGCCGAGGCGTACGTCCACCCGCTCTTCGGCGAGGCGATGGCCGAAATAACGCAGTGTTTCGTGGAACTCTTCCTTGCCCGGGATTTGTTTGGCGAGGTTGAACTGACCACCAATTTCAGGATGCGCATCAAACAAGGTCACCCGATGGCCGCGCTGCGCGGCGATGGTCGCGCAGGCCATGCCCGCCGGTCCCGCGCCGATCACCGCGATGCGTCGCGGCGATTTCGTCGGTGTGTAATTGAGCTCGGTCTCGGCGCAGGCGCGCGGATTCACCAGGCAGCTCGCCTTCTTCATCACGAACACATGGTCGAGGCAGGCCTGGTTGCAGGCGATGCAGGTGTTGATCGCGTACGCGCGGCCTGCCTTCGCCTTGTTCACCCAGTCCGGATCGGCGAGCAATGGACGCGCCATCGAGACCATGTCGGCCGCGCCGGATGCGAGGATGCGTTCGGCGACTTCGGGCATGTTGATGCGGTTGGTGGCGATCAGCGGCAGCGCAACGTGCGGTTTCATCCTCGCGGTGACATCCGCGAACGCCGCGCGCGGCACCGATGTCGCGATGGTCGGTACGCGCGCTTCGTGCCAGCCGATGCCGGTGTTGATGATGGTCGCGCCGGCGGCTTCGATCGCCTTGGCCTGCGCGACGATCTCGTCCCAGGCCGAGCCCTCGTCGACCAGTTCGAGCATCGACAAGCGATAGATCAGGATGAAGTCGGGA
>JANXZP010000229.1 GCA_025355485.1 Pseudomonadota bacterium | reverse complement strand
TCAAGGCTCGCGCGTTGCGCAAAAGAAGAAGGCCGATCCCATCCGAATCGGCCTTCGGTATCAATGCTCAGCGATGCCCTGTGTAACCGTCCGCTCGCGACACCTTGCCGTCAGCTAATGAACCTGATCAGCCCACCGGTTGCCACCGATGCGGCAGCAGGGTCTGGATGTCGCGATCCTTGGTGGTCGGCAGTCGCGTGAGGGCATCGGTCAACCATGCATGCGGGTCGCGGCCGTTGGCTTTGGCGGTGGCCAGCAGGCTCATGATCGCCGCGGCGCGTTGGCCTGCCGTCTCGGAGCCGGCGAACAGCCAGTTCTTTCTTCCCAAGGCAATTGGTCGGATCGCGTTCTCGATCGGGTTGTTGTCGATCGGGTAGCGTCCGTCCTCAAGATAGCGCGTCAATGCCGACCACCGTCGCAAGGTGTAGTCGATCGCGTTCGCCGTGCCGCTGTTGCCGACCACGGTCGGTCGCAAGGTGACGAGCCAGACCCGGAGCTCGTGAACCAGCGGCACAGCGTGGCATTGTCGGTAGTCATGACGGGCGGCAGCATCCAGATCGCGTGCCTTGGCTTCAATCTGATACAGCGCCGCAATCCTGCCGATCGCCTGCTGCGCGATCGCGCTGCCGCTGGCCTTGTGCAGGTCGACGAATTTTCGCCGGGCATGCGCCCAGCAGCCCAGTTCGGTCACGCCGTCGGCGAACAGCGCCTTGTAGCCGGCGTAGTCATCGACCATCAATGCACCGTGGTAGTCACCAAGAAAGTGCCTGGCATGGCGGCCGCTACGGCTGCTGCAAAAGTCGAACACCACGATCGGAGCGTGGGTCGCGGTTCGATACGCGAACAGGTACGCCCGTTTGGTCTTGCCCGCGCCCGGATCGAGCAGCGCCACCGGGGTCTCGTCGGCATGCAGGATCGGCTGGCTCAGCAGTTCGCTACGCATCGCCGCGACCAGCGGCTGGAGTGCGACGCCAGCGGCACCCAGCCATTCGGCCATGCTGGTGCGGCCCAGTTCCACGCCGCTGCGCGCGTAGATCGCTTCTTGCCGGTACAACGGCAAGTGATCCACGTACTTGCTGATCGCGACTTGCGCGATCAGGCCCGGCGCGGCGATACCGCGATCGATGATCGCTGCGGCCACTGGCACGGCGGTAATCCTCTGGCAGCCGCGACAGGCGTACTGCGGATACACCTCGCGCCGCACGAAGAACTCCAGTGGCTTGCAATCGAGCTTCTCGCTGACGTGCTCGCCGATCTGAACCAGGGCTGCGCCGCACTGGCCACAGATGCACGACTCCGGCTCGTGCCGGGTCTCCACGCGCGGCAGTTCCGGCGGCAACGGCCGGCGCCTGGGGGGATTGCGTGATGCCTTGAACCTGGCGGCCGCCTCCGGCGACTGCAGCGCCTCAAGTTCCGTCTGAACCGCCGCGATGTCCGCCGCCATGCTCTCTTCGAACAAGGCGCGTTGATCCGGATCCATCTTCTCCGAACGCGCCGCAAACTGCACCCGCCGCAGCCGCGCAATCTCGGCGGTCAACACCGCGATCTTGCTGTCCTTGTAAACAATCACGCGATCATGTGCGGCGATCAGCGCATCGCGCTCGGCAATCTCACAGGTGTGTCGGGCAATTCTCGCCAGCTGGTCAACGACGATTCCGCGCAGTGTTTTGACGTCGGTGATCGAAGCGAGTTGCGTTGCATCCATGCCTCGATAGTAACGAATCAAACACGATGTGCAATGCTTTTTTGCACACGCAATCGTTGCCAATCCACACCCGCACACAACCATGCAAATTGTTCTGCATCCAGCTCGCATGAAGCCGCATCACTACGCGGCCACACGAAGCGACCTTCGTGCAATCGACGCACGCACAACCACACGCCCGTCGCATCCACCATCAGCACTTTGATCCGTGTGCCGGTGCGATTGCAGAACACGAACGCACCGCCATCGAACGCATCCCGATCCAGCGTCGTGCGCACCGCCACCAACAAGCGATCGATCCCGCAACGCAAATCCATCGCCGAGATCGCCAGCCACCAACCCGTCGGGTTCAGCACGGCCACAGCGCACGCACCAACGCGCTCAACTCCTGCACATTCGCGCCCAGCGCGGTACGCAGTCGCAGGCCATTGGGCCATTCGAGCTCAATCGCAGTGGATGATGCGCACGGCGCCGGGCCGCTTCGGACCTGTATCGGCACCAGGGCAATCGCGGTGGCCGACGGCTGATGCCCCTTGGGTTGGATGCGGGCTGTCTGCCGAATCGATGCCACCCGATGACGCAGCTTCAAACGCCAATAGTCCAACGTGTGGATGTTCACTGCCTGCGCCACACACCAGGTGCGCCGACTCTGTCCGCTGGCCTCGAACGCCGCGATCTGCGTTGACCACATCCGCGCCTTGCTCGCACTCTTCCTGCCCATCGCCGCGCTCCCTGGAAATCCTGCGCGAGCGTGAAGCATGCAATGCGCTGAAGGGAATATGACTAGGCCGCACGCTTACGATCGGTCTGCTTCTTTTGCGCAGCGCGCGAACCTCGGTTACAGCCAGGCACACGGCCTGGGGCGGTATCTGGTATTTGGTTAATGCCGCCGCCCTGCACTATCCCGATGCCCGGCGTCGGCATTGCGCTTGACGTTGCGTTCGGCCTGCAGCCACAGGCCGTGGCCGGTGACGTCTTCTTCGAGCGTGGTTTCGGGGATCTGGCCGAATGGAATCCGCATCGGCGCAGCATCCGCCTCCAGCGCTACCTGCATGGCCCCGAAATACACCTTGTTGTTGCCGTAGCGGCGATTGATGCTGTCCAGCACGCCGCTGAG
>JANXZP010000224.1 GCA_025355485.1 Pseudomonadota bacterium | reverse complement strand
CCGTCGCGCTGCGCAACGATGCGGCGACCGGCGCGAAACTGCGGCGATGGATCGCGCACGGGCCGAGTTCGCGCAATGCGGCCAGATGCATGGGGGTCGGATAACCCATGTGCGCGGCGAATCCGTAGCCCGGATGCACGGTGTCGAACGCGCGCATGCAGCGATCGCGATGGACCTTGGCAAGGATCGATGCCGCGCCGATCGCATCGATACTGCCGTCGCCGCCAACGATCGCGCGTGCCGCGCAGCGCAGGTCGCGCGGCAGGCGGTTGCCGTCGATCAGCGCCAGGTCGGGCGCATGCGGCAACGCCTCCAGCGCCAGCCGCATGCCGCGCAGCGTGGCTTGCAGGATGTTGATGTCGTCGATGGTCTCGGCATCGATTTCGATCACCGCACAAGCCAACGCGCGTTCGAGGATGAGCGGCTCCAATACTTCGCGCCGCTTCGCACTGAGCCGCTTGGAGTCGTCGAGCCCCGCGATTGGCCGCTTCGGATCCAGGATCACCGCAGCGACCACCACCGGCCCCGCGAGCGGACCGCGGCCGGCTTCGTCCACGCCGGCGATGCGCGGCGTGGCTTTCATCGACGCGCCGCCAGCAATTCGTCGATCGCATCGGCAGCGCGTACGGATGCGTCCCGACGCAATGCGAGATGCAGCCGGAGGAATCGCGGAACAAGTTTCTGAACGCGCCACGGTTCGTCGAGCCATCCGCGCAGCGCATCGGCGAGTGCCACGGGGGTGCAATCCTTCTGCATCAGTTCGGGAACCAGCTCGTCATCGGCGAGGACGTTCGGCAGGCTGTAGCGGCCGATCTTCAGCATGCCGAAACCCTTGACCATCGCATGCGTCGTTGGCGCGATGCGATACGCGACCACCATCGGCCTTTTCGCCAGCATCGCTTCCAATGCCGCGGTTCCGGATGCCAGCAGCACCAGGTCGGACGCAATCAGCGCTTCGTGCGCGCGGCCGTCGAGCAAATGCATCGCTTCGCGCAGCAACACATTCGGAAATTCCGCACTGACCGCATCGAGTTGTGCCGCGAAGACTTTACGGCAGGCGGCGTTGGCCATCGGAGCGATGAATTTCAGCTTCGGCCGCTCCGCAAGCAACAACGAGGCTGCGCGCAGGAAATCCGCGCCGAGCTTGTGCACTTCGCCGAGCCGGCTGCCAGGCAGCAACGCGATCAGCGTGCCGTCGGCAGGCAACGCGAGTGCGACGCGCGCGGCCTTGCCATCGGGTTCCAGTGCGAACGCATCGGCCAGCGGATGACCGACGAAACGCGCGTCCACGCCATGGCGCGCGTAGATCGCCGGTTCCATCGGAAACAGGCACAGCACGCGGTCGGCGCTGCGGCCGATCTTCGCCGCGCGTTTTTCGCGCCACGCCCACACCGACGGACTGACGTAATGCACGGTGCGGACTCCGCGCAGCTTGAGCGCGCGTTCGAGTCCGAGGTTGAAATCGGGCGCGTCGATGCCGATGAATACATCGGGCTTCCAATCGAGAAGTCGTGCGCGCAAGGTGCGCCGCAATCGCAGCAGTCGCGGCAGATGGCGCACGACTTCCGCAAGGCCCATCACCGCCAGCGCGCTGCAATCCCGCCATGCATCAAGACCAGCGCCGCGCATTGCCGCTCCGCCGACGCCAGCGAACTGCGCCTGTGGATGGCGACGACGCAATTCGGCGATCAATGCCGCGCCGAGTTGATCGCCGGAGGCTTCGCCTGCGACCAGCGCGATGCGAAGTGGCACAGCTGTCATCGCAACAGCGACCGCCCGCTGCGATCGATGAACTCCAGCATCTGCCGCACGTCTTCGTCGGCGACAGACTGCGCGACGAGTTGTTCCCGCGCGTCGGCGAGCGGTTGGCCCGACACGAACAACGCGCGATACGCGCGCTTGATCGCGGCAATGCGTTCGGCCGAAAACCCGCGGCGCTTCAAGCCTTCCGAATTGATCCCACGCGGCTTGGCGTACTGGCCGGCGACCAGCACGAACGGCAGGACATCGGCGTTGATCAGGCTGCCCATGCCGATGAACGCGTGCGCGCCGATCTTGCAGAACTGGTGCACGCCGCTGAACCCGCCAAGCGTCACGAAGTCGCCGATCTCGACATGGCCGGCGAGGGTTGCGTTGTTGGCGAACACGGTGTTGTCGCCGACGAGGCAATCGTGGGCGATGTGCACGTAGGCCATGATCCAGTTGTCGTCGCCGATGCGGGTGACCCCGCCGCCATCGGGCGTGCCGCGATTCAGTGTCGCGAATTCGCGGATCGTGGTGCGGTCGCCGATCACCAACTCGCTGTGGCCGCCCTGGAATTTCTTGTCCTGCGGATCGCCGCCGATTGCGGCATGCGCATGGATGCGATTGTCGCGACC
>JANXZP010000172.1 GCA_025355485.1 Pseudomonadota bacterium | reverse complement strand
TCGCGCGCCATCGGCAGGGTCATGCCGACCACGCCGCCCTTGGACGCCGCATAGGCCGCCTGGCCAACCTGGCCCTCGTACGCCGCGACCGAAGCGGTGTTGACGATCACGCCCCGTTCGCCGTCGGCGCCGGGTTCGTTGTGCTGCATCACGTCCGCCGCTGCCTTGGCGACGTTGAAGCTGCCGACCAGGTTGACCATGATCGTGCCGGTGAACTGCTTCAGCGGCATCGGGCCCTCGCGCCCGAGCACGCGACCCGAGCCCAGGATGCCGGCGCAGCTGACCGCCACGTTGAGCCCGCCCAGGAAATCGCGGGCAGAGGCGACATTGGCCTGCACCTGGGCCTCGTCACTGACATCGGTGCGGAAATACGCCGCCTTGTCGGCGCCGAGCGCCGCCACGGCGGCCGCGCCCTTGTCGTCGTTGATATCGAACAGGGCGACGCGCGCGCCTTGTGCGACCAGGTGCTCGGCGACGGCCAGGCCGAGGCCGGAGACGCCGCCCGTGATCACGGCGCGGACAGTGGCAAGTTCCATGGAGGGCAATCCGGAGGGCAGAAAACGGGGATTTTAGCGGAACACGCGGGCCGGGGCGTGGCTCGGGTTGACGGTGCGGCTCGTTCGCCTCAGAGCGACATCAAATAGAAGGCGTTGCAGCCACCATGGCCGGTGGCGCCCAGGGGCCCGGGCAGGCGGGAAAACCCGGTCCTCTCGTACAGGCGCATCGCGGCATCCATCCCGCGCAGGGTCTCGAGGTAGCACTGGCGGAACCCGAAGCCGCGTGCGGCGTCCAGGCAGGCCTGCATCAACGCGGCACCCGCGCCCAGCCCGCGCAATTCCGGCAGGAAATACATCTTGCGCAGTTCGCAGGTGCCGGCGTCGCCGCCCACCAGCGGCGCCACGCCACCGCCGCCGGCGACCCGGCCCGCGCGCTCGACCACGAAATAGGCGCTGCGCGGCTCGGAATACGCGCGGCCCATCCAGTCCACTTCGGGGTCGTTGATCGCGAAGCCATCGCCGCTGGCGCCGAATTCCGGCATGACCGTGCGGATGATCGCCGCCATGGCGAGATCGTCGTCCGCGCGGATCGGGCGGATTGAAAACGCGCTTGGTCCGGCGTTGTTGCTCACTGCGTCTCCTCCGTCGTCGATCGCACGCCAGCCAGGCCGACCTTGCTGCCGTTGGCCCGCCCCAGCAATGTTGCCAGCCAGCGGCCGGCCTGCACCAGCGCCTCCAGATCCACGCCGGTGTCCATCCCCAGGCCTTCGAGCATGTACACGACGTCCTCGCTGGCGACATTGCCGCTGGCGCCGCGCGCGTACGGGCAGCCGCCGGTGCCGGAAACCGCCGCATCGACTACTGAGACGCCTTCCTCGATGCATGCGAGGATATTTGCGAGCGCCTGCCCGCGGGTGTCGTGGAAATGCACCGCGAGCGCGTCGATCGGAACGTGCTGCGCGACCGCTTTCAACATCGCGCGCGCCTTGCCCGGCGTGCCGATGCCGATGGTGTCGCCAAGCGAAATCTCGTAGCAGCCGAGGTCATGCAGGCGCTTTGCGACGCGCACGACGTCTGCGAGCGGTACATCGCCCTGGTAAGGACAGCCGAGCACGGTGGAGACGTAGCCGCGCACGCGCACATTGTCGGCTTTCGCGCGTTCGATGACCGGCGCGAAGCGCGCGATGGATTCGTCGATCGATGCATTGATGTTCTTGCGGTTGAACGCTTCCGATGCTGCTGTGAACACCGCGATCTCGGTCGCGCCGACTGCACGCGCACGTTCGTACCCCTGCTCGTTCGGTACCAGCACTGGATAAGCGACCCCGGTTTTTTTCATGATGCCCGCATATACTTCGGCCGCATCGGCAAGTTGCGGAATCCATTTCGGACTGACGAAACTGGTCGCCTCGATCGTGCACAGGCCGGTATCTGACAGCCGGTCGATCAACTCGATCTTCGCTGCTGCCGGAACGATCGTCTTCTCGTTCTGCAAGCCGTCGCGGGCGCCGACTTCGACGATGCGAACTTGATTCGGTGTGCTCACTTTGCTGGCTCCGCATCGCGGCGCGCGAACCGTGCCGGTTTGCTGTCGAACGCGATCCTGTTGCGCAGTTGCTGCGGCGTCATCGTATCGGTGAGGCGATTGACCAGCGTGCCATTGGTCTTGTGGATCTCGCCCCTGAGCTGGTCGTCGAGGATGCGGTGCGCAACCGCGCGATTATTGATCGTGAACAATTGCAATTCCTTGCCGCGCACGTTGTAGCGCAGCAGGTAGATGTCGCCAGCAGGTGCAGGTTCGGTCGATTGCGCGCGCTTGAACGCCCACGTCGCGTCGAGCCAGAAATATGCCTGCGCGCCGTCGCGGCCGACGTGCAACGTCGTTGCATCGCCGCCGACGTCGCCGTCTCTCTTGTGTTCGATCAACGACAGGCTGCACGCCTTGTCGATCTTGAGTTCGACTTCGCCGGGCGTGTCGTTGCTCTTGATGTCCGCAACGGAAAGCCAATCGCCAACAAGTCGCGCATCGCAGGCGATTCCGGCGAGCGGCGAATTCTGGAACGTCGTGGCTGTGCAACCGGACAGGACGACGAGTACGACGAGGAATGTGCAGCGAACGGAATTCATGCCGCCTCCAATGTAACCAGCACCGCATCGCCTTCAATGAAATCGCCCGCGTTGGCTTGCAGCGTTGCGATGGTTCCCGAGCGCGGCGATTTCAGCGACAACTCCATCTTCATCGCCTCCATCACCAGCAATTCCTGGCCGGCTTCGACAGCATCGCCGACTTTCACTTTCACCAGCACGATGCGGCCAGGCATCGGCGCGGTCACGCGATTGCCTCCGCCCGCGCCGACTTCGGTCGCGATCTGGAATGCGGGAACGCGCTCGAAGCGCAGCCGTCGCGTGCCGTCGTGGATACGCGTCGCCGCATCGTCGGCCCATGCGCGATAGCGATGCGCGTTGCCGTCGAAACGTGCGGACAGCACGCCGTCGTGAACGCGCGCGCCATCGACAGCAACCGCGAAGCCATCGCCACGAACCTGATACGCGCCGTCGCTTCCGGATGCGTGCAGCAGATGCCGTTCGCCACGATGCAGCAGGCAAAGCACGCGATCGCTCGCGTGGCCGAGTCGCCAGCCATCGGCGAGCGCCCATGGTGAATAGGGATCAGGGCTTGTATGTGCGGCTTCGCTCGCCGCGTCTTCGTCATGCAGCAATGCAACTGTCGCAGCGGCTGCCAGGTCGAGCGCAGACGGCGGCAGCGGCGTCGGCAACACCTCATCGAGATGGCGATCGAGATAGCCAGTGTCAATGCGGCCTTCGACCACCATCGGATGGCGGGCGAGCGCTTCGAGGAAGGCGATGTTCGACTTCGGCCCGACGATCTCGCACGCAGCCAGCGCATCGCGCAGGCGCACGAGCGCGCGCGGACGATCCTCATCCCACACGATCAATTTCGCGATCATCGGATCGTAGAAGATCGTCACGGTGTCACCTTCGATCACGCCGCCATCGGTGCGCACGTAGCCGCTCGGCTTCGGCAGGCGCAATTTATCGAGGCGTCCGGAGCCAGGCAGGAAGCCGCTTTCCGGATCCTCGGCGTAAAGCCGTACTTCGATCGCGTGACCGTGTGCCGGAACTGCGTCCTGCGTAAGTGGCAGCGGATCACCAGCGGCCACGCGCAATTGCCATTCGACGAGGTCGAGTCCGGTGACCATTTCAGTGACCGGATGTTCGACTTGCAGGCGTGTGTTGATCTCCATGAAATAGAAATCGTCGCGCGTGGCGGCTTCGGGACCAACGATGAACTCAACCGTACCTGCATTCACGTAGTCGATTGCGCGCGCGGCAGCGACTGCGGCTGCGCCCATCTTTTCGCGCAATGCGGGCGTCAGGAACGGCGAGGGCGCTTCCTCGATGACTTTTTGGTAACGGCGCTGCGCGGAGCACTCGCGTTCGCCGAGGTGGATCACATTGCCGTGCGCATCGCCGAATACCTGGAACTCGATATGGCGCGGCGTCTCGATATAGCGTTCCAGCAGCACGCGATCGCGGCCGAATGCGTTCTTCGCTTCGCGCTGGCAACTCTCGAGCGATGGCAGGAATTCTTCAGCGTCGCGCACGATGCGCATGCCCTTGCCGCCGCCGCCGTGCGCGGCCTTGATCATCAGCGGGAAGCCGACGCGCAGCGCTTCGCGCGCGAGCAGTGCGGAATCCTGATCCTCGCCTGTATAGCCTGGTACGACTGGCACGCCTTGCGCCGCCATCAATTCCTTGGCGCCGGCCTTGCTGCCCATCTTGCGCATCGACGCGGCTTTCGGGCCGATGAAAACGATGCCTGCGTTTTCGACTGCATCGGCGAAGTCTGCGTTCTCCGAAAGGAAGCCGTAGCCCGGATGGATCGCCTGCGCGCCGGATTTCTTCGCGACTTCGATGATCGCATCACCACGCAGGTACGAATCCTGCGGTCGCGGGCCGCCGATCGGATATGCCGCATCGGCGAGTCGCACATGCTGTGCGTTCGCATCGGCTTCCGAAAACACCGCGATGGTGCGGATGCCGAGCTTGCGGCAGGTGCGGATGATCCGGCACGCGATCTCGCCGCGGTTGGCGATCAGGATGCAGTCGAACATCACTCGCCGTCCCAGTAATCGAGATTGTCGGCTTCTCGTCCGAGGATGCGGACGGCTTTTGGAAAACCGTTCGCGTCGCGACCCAACAGGTGCATCGCGCCGGTCTTGCCTGAATCCGGATATTGCACGAGGTCGGGCGTCCGCATTGTGCTGACGGCGAGATATTTCAGTTCGGACGTGCTGGTATTACGGATCTGGTGCGCGGTTTCGGGGCCACCGACTGGGCAGGCGATGAAGTCCCCGCTACGGATCGAGTGGCGCTCGTCGCCGACGCGCAATTCGCCGCTGCCTTCGAGCACGAAGAACATCTCTTCGTTGCCGTAGTGGTTGTGTGCGGGGAAAGCGCATTTGCCCGGCGGAACGGTGGTGATGTTGTAGCCCAGCCGCTGCGCGCCGATCCGCGCCGAGATCGTCGCGATCGTTGCCCCGCTGTATTTCTCCGGTGCATTCGGCCTGATGTCGCTGAACAGGCGCGGTTGGAGTTCGTCGAGGTTGATGATCGGCTTGCTCATGTATTTACGCCCCGGGTGCGTGGCAGACGGCTTCGATGTTGTGACCGTCACGATCGATCACGAAGGCGCCATAGTAATTCGGGTGGTAGTGCGGACGCAGGCCCGGCGCGCCGTTGTCGCGACCGCCGGCCGCGAGCGCCGCAGTATGGAAGGCATCGACCGCCGCACGCGAACCCGCGATGAACGCTACATGCACGCCGCCACTGGGCTGTTCGCCCGTGCCGATCCAGAACGAAGGTTTGCCGTTCGCGCCGAAACCGGCGTGACGCGCATCGGTTCCGCTCATCTCCGGCGTGACTTCCATGACGAGCCCGTAGCCGAGCGGGGCGAGAACCTTCGCATAGAAGGCGCCACTCGCAGCGTAGTCCGCAACCTTGAATCCGATATGGTCGAGCATGGTTCGCTCCTGATGTGGAAACAACTCGTCGCGTTCTATTTGTCGCCGCGCGGCGCCCACGCAGGCGGGCGTTTGTCGAGGAAGGCGCCGAGTCCTTCCTGCCCTTCGGGAGACACACGCAGGCGCGCGATGAGTTCCGCATTCTTCGCATCGAGCGCGTCGGCATCCGCAGATTGCGTGCGACGCACCAGCGCCTTGGCTTCGGCGACCGCCAGCGGACCGGCCTTGAGCAGCAGCGCGCACTGGCGCTGCACGGCGGCGTCGAGCGCATCGGCCGGCGCCACGATATGCAGCAGGCCTATACGCTGCGCCTCGGCGGCGCTGAAGGTCTCGGCGCTCTGGAACCACCGCCGCGCCTGGCGCGTGCCGACTGCGGCGATCACGTATGGGGAAATCACCGCCGGCACCAGGCCGAGCTTGACCTCGCTGAGCGCGAAGGTCGCGGTGTCCGTGGCGATCGCGATGTCGCAGCAGGCAACGAGTCCAACGCCGCCGCCGAAGGCCGCGCCATTGACCCGCGCGATGGTCGGCTTCGACAGGCCATCGAGCGTGCGCATCAGGCGCGCGAGGCGCAGCGCATCGTCGCGATTCTCCTCGGCGCCTGCTTGCGCCATGCGCCGCATCCAGCCGAGGTCGGCGCCTGCGGAGAAACTCGCGCCCGCGCCGGTCAGAACCAGTACCCGCGTATCTGGATCGCCGTCTATGGCTTCGAGCGTCGCTGTCAATTCGGCGATCAACACGTTGTCGAAGGCGTTGTGCACTTCCGGCCGCGCCAGCGCGAGGTGGGCGATGCCGGAGTGCTGTTCCAGCGTCAGGGTCTGCAAAGGCATGGGATCGGAAGGGCGGGGAACGACTGTGAATGGTACCCGGCCCGTTCGATGGGTACTTGCAATCTAAACAAGAACGATTATCATCTACATCGACTTGAGGAGTTTGGCCGTGCTTGCGACCTTGTTGCTGGTTTTCCGGGAAGTGCTCGAGGCGGCGTTGATCGTCGGCATCGTCGCTGCCGCGACCCGTGGCGTCGCCAGTCGTGCGCGCTGGATCGGCGGCGGCCTCGCGCTCGGCGTCGCCGGCGCGATGATCGTTGCGGTCTGTGCGGGCTGGATCGCCGATGCGCTCAGCGGTTCGGGCCAGGAATGGTTCAACGCGACCGTGCTGCTGGCCGCGGTCGTGATGATCGGCTGGCATGTGGTGTGGATGGCGCGGCACGGGCGCGAGCTCGCGGCGCAGATGCAATCGGTCGGTCGCGATGTGTCATCCGGCACTCGCCCGATGACCGCGCTGATGGCGGTTGTCGCGATCGCGGTGCTGCGCGAGGGTTCCGAAATCGTGCTGTTCGGTTATGGCCTGCTCGCGAGCGGCTCGTCGGTGCCGGCGCTGATGCTCGGCGCGGTGCTGGGATTGTTCGCGGGCGTCGCGCTGGGCGTCGCGATGTATTTCGGCCTGCTGAAAATTCCGATGCGGCATTTCTTCGCGGCGACGAATGGCTTGCTGGTTCTGCTCGCTGCGGGAATGGCTGCGAGCGCTGCGTTCTTTCTGATTCAGGCCGATGTGCTGCACAAGTGGGCCGAGCCGCTCTGGAACACCGGCTGGCTGCTCCGCGACGACTCGACGCTCGGCAAGGCCTTGCATGCCCTGGTCGGCTACACATCGCAGCCCAGCGGCATGCAGTTGCTGTTCTACGTTGCCACGCTGGTCGTGCTGATCGTTGGCATGCGCGTGTTCTCGGGCGAAGCAGCCCCCTCACGCGTGGCGATGCCGCCAGCCGTGACCTGATCCAATTCAACCTGGAGATTCCATGCTGCGCATCGTCCTCACTGCGCTGGTCGCACTCGCGCCGCTCATCGCCTCGGCCGCCGACATGCCCGAGTACACGCTGACGATCAAGGGCCATCGGTTCGCGCCGACGGAACTCACGATCCCGGCCAACACCAAGATCAAACTGATCGTCGTCAACCAGGACGCCACCGCCGAGGAGTTCGAAAGCCACGAACTCAACCGCGAAAAAGTCGTGATCGGCAACGCGACCATCAACGTCTATGTTGGCCCGCTGAAAGCCGGGCGCTATCCGTTCTTCGGCGATTTCCACCAGGACACCGCGCAGGGCGTGCTCATCGCGCGCTGAGTGTGCGCAACCTTTTTTCTTACCGAACCTAGTTCCGCCCGGGACGCCTCGGCTTTGCAACAGGAACCACGACATGACCCACCGCAACACACTGTTCATCGCATTGTCGATCATCATCGTCGGCAGCGGCCTCGGGATTGCCGGCAACGCTTTCGCGGGAGCTGCCGAAGTGGTGTACCAGCCGATCGTCGAGAACGGCGAAACCGAGATCGAATACCGCGGCGGCTGGCGCACGTTCGACCACGGTCGCGAGGAGCACGCGGACATCCTCGAACTCGGCCGTGGCATGAACGACCACTGGTTCACCGAAATCGAACTCGAACAATCCTTCGAGGACGGTGGCCCGAACCGGCTGGAAGCGGTCGAGTGGGAAAACATCTTCGCGTTGACCGAGCGCGGCAAGTATTGGGCCGACCTCGGGCTGTTCGCCTCCTATGAACACACCTTCTCGTCCAGCCCCGACGGTTTGAAGATCGGCCCGATGTTCATGAAGGATATCGGCCCGATTACTGCAAACGTGAACCTGTTGTTCGAGCGCGAAGTCGGCAAGGGTGCATCGCACGCGACCGGCCTGGCCTACACATGGCAGGCGCGTTGGCACGGCAGTGCAGCGTTCGAGGTTGGCGCGCAGGGTTTCGGCGAACTCGGCACGCTCGGACATCTCGGCCAGGATCAGAGCCACATCGCGGGCCCGGTGATCTTCGGAGAAAAGCGGTTCGGCCAGGACAAGTTGAAGTGGAACGCGGCGGTACTCGCCGGACTCGACAGGAATGCGCCGAACGTGACTGTGCGTACTCAGATCGAGTTCGAGATGCATTGATTCGCCAAGCTCGCCGTCCGCGTGACGGCGTGCCGCGAATTTACATCCGGAATACGCCGTATCCCGTCTTATCGATCGGTGTATTCATAGCTGCCGACAACGCAAGGCCAAGCACACGACGCGTATCGGCCGGATCTATGATGCCGTCGTCCCAGAGGCGTGCGCTCGCATAGTAGGGGTGGCCCTGGCTCTCGTACTGGTCGCGGATCGGCGACTTGAACGCTTCTTCTTCTTCGGCGCTCCACGACTTGCCGGCCGCTTCGATGCCGTCGCGTTTCACCGTCGCCAGTACGGATGCAGCCTGCTCGCCGCCCATCACGCTGATGCGCGCGTTCGGCCACATCCACAGGAAGCGCGCGCCATAGGAGCGGCCGCACATCGCGTAGTTGCCCGCGCCGAAACTGCCGCCGATCACGACGGTGAATTTCGGCACCCTCGAACACGCGACCGCGGTGACCATCTTCGCGCCGTCTTTCGCGATGCCGGCGTTCTCGTATTTCTTGCCGACCATGAAGCCGGTGATGTTCTGCAGGAACACCAGCGGGGTGCCGCGCTGGTTGCACAGTTCGATGAAATGCGCGCCTTTCAGCGCCGATTCGGCAAACAGAATGCCGTTGTTTGCGACGATCCCGATCGGATAGCCGTGGATGTGCGCGAAGCCGGTGATCAGCGTTTTCGCGTAGCGCGCCTTGAATTCCTGGAACTCCGATCCATCGACGATGCGCGCGATGACTTCGCGTACCTCGAACGGCTTGCGGGTGTCGCGCGGCACGATGCCATAGATTTCATCGGCTGCGTACAGCGGTTCGCGCGATGCCTGTACTGCAACCGGCAAGGCTTTCTTGCGATTGAAATGTTGGACGATGCCGCGCGCTATCTCGAGCGCATGCGCATCGTTCTCGGCGAAATGATCGGCGACGCCCGACACGCTGGTGTGCACGTCGGCGCCACCGAGCGATTCTGCATCGACGACTTCGCCGGTCGCGGCTTTCACCAGCGGCGGACCGCCGAGGAAGATCGTGCCCTGTTCCTTGACGATGATCGACTCGTCGCACATCGCCGGCACATACGCGCCGCCGGCGGTGCACGAACCCATCACCACCGCGACCTGCGGGATGTTTTCCGCCGACAGCCGCGCCTGGTTGTAGAAGATCCGGCCGAAATGTTCCTTGTCCGGAAAGACCTCGTCCTGCAACGGCAGGAACGCGCCGCCGGAATCGACGAGGTAGATGCACGGCAGCTTGTTTTCGCGGGCGATCTCCTGCGCGCGCAGGTGCTTCTTCACGGTGATCGGGAAATAAGTGCCGCCCTTGACGGTCGCGTCGTTCGCGACGACCACAACTTCCTGTCCATGCACGCGGCCAATGCCGGTGACGATGCCTGCGCCCGGCGCAGCGCCGTCGTACATGCCATGCGCGGCGAGAGGCGAGAATTCGAGGAAGGGCGAGCCCGGATCGAGCAGGGCCGTGATGCGATCGCGCGGCAGCAACTTGTCGCGTTCGAGGTGTTTTTTGCGGGCCTTTTCGCCGCCGCCGAGGGCGACTTCGGCGAGTCGTGCGTCAAGGTCGGCAATCAGCGCTTGCAGGGCTTCGCGATTCTGCTGGTGATCGGGCGAGCGCGGATCTATCTCGGTGGTCAATACGGGCATGCGCGGACACTCGCTACTGCAGAAGGTTGCAGGATGGGTACGCCATCATAAGACCGGGCGCACCTGATGGCGCGCCCGGCGTGTAGCCTCAATGCATGCAGTGCTGTCAGTGCTTCTTTGGATTCTCGTTATCGTCCATCTTGGCTTTGGCTGCATCTGCTGCAGCCTTGGCGGCATCGGCAGCTTGTGAGGCATCTTCTTTCACGTTCGCACTGGCTTGGTGGGCTGCGGCCGAGGCCTGGTCAGCGGCGACATGGGCGTCCGCAGTAGCGGCATCGGCGGTGGCATGCGCGGCGTTGCCGACGGCATCGGCGGCAGTGGACACGGCGGCGCCTGCGCTGCTCTGCGCGGAGGCGGCTTCCGGTTGTGCGGCCGCAGCGGCGTCGCGCGCTGCGTTGGCTTGGTTCTGATCCTGTTGTGCGCTATCGCATGCGCTCAACGCGGCGGCAAGGAACAATGCAACCATGATCTTGCTGGTATTCATCTCGAATCCTTCCTTGGTGGTTTAGGAAGCAACACGTTAGCACGCGCGATTGATACGTCGTCTTAATCAGGAATTGCGCGTTACGGGAATGTGCAGGTTAGGGCGTCCTTCGGTTGCCGCCCGGCGCCGCAAAGAAAAAGGGCGTGCCGAGGCACGCCCTTTCTTGAGAACCAAGCCGGAAAAACCGGCGAGGTGGTATTACTTCTTCGGAGCTGCGTCTTTGGCGGCGTCCTTGGCAGCAGCCGCATCTTTCGCGGCGGCCTTGGCGACGTCGGCAGAAGCCTTGGCAGCGTCGGCAGCGGCATCAGCACCAGCAGCCTTGCCAGCGGCCATGGATGCGGTCGCGGCAGCGGCGTTGGCGGTGCTGGCGGCACTGGCGGCGGCGTCAGCAGCCATACCGGCGGCGCTGGCGGCAGCTGCCGGAGCGGCGGCGGCGGAGCTGGCGGCGGCGGCGGCGTCGGCAGCGGACTTGCTGGCGTCAGCGGCGGAGGTCTGGGCAGCATTGGCGTCTGCGGCGGCGTCCTTGCTTGCCTCGTTGTTGCAGGCAGCCAGGGACAGGCCAAGAGCCAGGGCGAGCAGGGTCTTGTTGATGGACATGTGCACTTCCTCGTCAATTTGCGTTAGGTAAAGTTTGGGCACGCGCGCAGCGCGCACGTCCCTACATGATCGCATGTAGCGC
>JANXZP010000168.1 GCA_025355485.1 Pseudomonadota bacterium | reverse complement strand
CTCCAGTCCTTTCGCGCGCAGATCCTCGACTTCGTTCTGTCCCTGCGACACTACGACGGCCATGTCCGTCGTTTCCATCAGCCGGATGCGCGCAATCAACACCTCGCGGGCGTCACCCTTTGCCGCTGCGAGTTCGGCCTTCATGCGCTCGATCTCGGCCTTCCAGTGCGCCTGCACCTTGTCGTACATGCGCACCGCTGTTGCCTTGTCGATGCAGATCATCATCGCCTTGCCGCGATAACCTCGCCCGGTGAAGTGCGCGACGATGTCCCTGGCGATCGCTTCCAGCCGATCCTCGCGGGTGATGATGTGGTACTCGCGCGCGAACTCGCGTTCGAGTTTCTTTTCCTGCGCCTCGTCCAGTTCCGCCGCTTCCAGCAATTCTTCGAGGTCGCTGTTCAAGTCCTTGTTGGTGAGCTGCACTTCGGGAATGCGGTTCTCGTAATACAACGGCACTGTCGCGCCGTCCTCGATGGATTTGGCGAAGTCGTACACGCTCACGTAATCGCCGAACACTTCGCGCGTACGTTCTTCCTCGCCCTGGATCAATGGCGTGCCGGTGAACCCGAGGAAACCCGCATTCGGCAGCGCGTTGCGCATGTTCAGCGCGTAAATGTCGTACTGGCTGCGGTGCGCTTCGTCGGTGATCACGATCACGTCCGAGCGTTCGGACAACACCGGATAACGCTGGCCTGCTTCCGTGCGGAATTTCTGGATCAGGGTGAAGATGTAACGCTCGTTGCCGCGCAACAGTTCCTTGAGGTTCTCGGCGCTGGTCGCGCGCACGTCTTCTTTGGTCGTCGCGCCGGTGTTCTTGAAAGTCTTGCTGATCTGGTCGTCCAGTTCCTCGCGGTCGGTGACGATCACGAACGTGCAACTGCCAAGCACGCGGCGCAGCACCTTCTGCGTGAAGAACACCATCGACAAGCTCTTGCCCGAACCTTGCGTGTGCCAGAACACACCCAGCCGCTTCCGCTGTCCGCTCTTTTGCTCGTCATTCCCGCGAAAGCGGGAATCCAGTGACTCTGCTTCCTGCTCTTCGGTCCGCAACTCCACCAACCGCGCAATCGCCTTGTTCACCCCGAGGAACTGGTGATTCTTGGCGACCTTCTTGATCAGGCCGCCCTTGCCTTCCTCGAACACCGTGAAGTTCTCGATGTAGTCCAGCAACCGCGCCGGTTCCAGCAGTCCCCGCAGCGCGCGTTCCAGCGACACCTTGCCGGTCTCGGCTTCGTCATCGACACGTTTCCAATCGAAGAAGTGCTCCCACGCACTGGTGAGCGTGCCGATCCTGCTGTCCGAACCATTCGACAGCAGGATGAATGCGTTGGGATGGAACAACTGCGGCACCGACTGGCCGCGATAATCGCGAAGATTGTCGTCGAACGCGCTCTTGAGCGGCACGCTCGGCTTCTTCAATTCAATGAAGACCAGCGGCAATCCGTTGACGAAGCCCAACAGATCGCAGCGACGCCGGTACATGTCGCCTGCCACCCACATCTGCGAAGTGAGATAGAACTCGTTGTTGTGCGGATCGTTCCAGTCGATCACGCGCAGCGTCTCGGTCGCCCGCTCACCATGCTCGTCGGTCACCGTGACCTGCACGCCATCCTTGAGCAGCCGATACACCTCGCGATTGGCATTGACCGCGCTTTGCTTCGAGCGATCCATCACCAGCTGATCGATCGCCTGCGCGTACGCATCGTCGGGCAGGCCCGGATTGAGCCGACGCAAGGCCGTGTCCAGCCGACGTATCAGGACGACCTGGTGCTCGCTGGCGCGGCCTTCGGTGCCGTGCTCGCCAAAGGTTTCGGCGAACAGGTTGGCGTGCGTCCAGCCCAGCGATGCCAGCAATTCGATCGCCGGCTGCTCCACCAGCGCAAGCTCGCTGTAGCTGCCGCGAATCTCCGCAACGGGCGAGCCCGATCGCATGCGCGGCAGCTCAGGCGGCCGCAGCGGTTTGCTTGAGCAGGCTTTCGGCCGGGATGTCCAGTCCCGCATGCAGCTTCTGGATCATCGCCAGGGTCAGCCCGCGCTTGCGGTTGAGCACTTCGTTGACGATTGCTGCGCCCCCGATCAGCGGCTCCAGATCCTTTGCGGTCAGGCCCTGCTGCTCCATGCGGAACTTGATCGCTTCCACCGCGTCCGGCAGGTCCATCGGAAAGTGCTTGCGCTCGTACGCTTCCACCAGCGCCACCAGCACGTCCAGCCGGTCGCCTTCGGGCGTGTTCGCGCGCGCGGACATCAGCGACGCGACGGCTTTCAGCGCCGCCTTGTAATCCGTCCTGGTCTTGATCGGTTTGATGTTCATGGCCTGCTCCGTTCCGCTAGATCGTCTGCGCGTCGATGGCGTCGTATTGCCGGTGGGTACCGATGAAGCGCACATACACCACGCGATACGGATAGTTGATCCACACCACCAGCCGATACTTGT
>JANXZP010000166.1 GCA_025355485.1 Pseudomonadota bacterium | reverse complement strand
CGAGGCGATCGCCAAGGCCGCCAAAGCCGCCGACGCGTTGTATCTGGCGACCGACCCGGACCGCGAAGGCGAGGCGATCTCGTGGCACATCGCCGAGATCCTGCGCGAACGCGGCCTGCTGAAGGATCGCGCCCTGCATCGCGTGGTGTTCACCGAAATCACCCCGCGCGCGATCCGCGACGCCGTCGCGCATCCGCGTGCGATCGCGATCGACCTGGTCAACGCGCAGCAGGCACGCCGCGCACTGGATTACCTGGTCGGCTTCAACCTCTCACCCGTGCTCTGGCGCAAGGTGCAGACCGGGCTGTCCGCCGGCCGCGTGCAATCGCCCGCGCTGCGCATGATCGTCGAGCGTGAGGAAGCGATCGAGGCCTTCATCGCGCGCGAATACTGGTCGATGGACGCCGACATGGCGCACGCATCGCAGCCGTTTTCCGCGCGACTGGTAAAGCTCGACGGCCACAAGTTCGAGCAGTTCACGATCACCGACGGCAAGACCGCCGAAGCCGCGCACGAGCGCTTGCTGAAAGCCGCCGGCAACGCCTTGCACGTCACCGATGTGACCAGCAAGGAGCGCAAGCGCCGCCCCGCACCGCCCTTCATCACTTCGACCTTGCAGCAGGAAGCCGCGCGCAAGCTCGGCTTCACGACCAGCCGCACGATGCGTGTCGCGCAGAAACTCTATGAGGGTTTCGACATCGGCGAGGACGGCGCGGTCGGCCTGATCAGCTACATGCGTACCGACTCGACCCACGTCTCCGACGAGGCCCTGATCGAGTTGCGCGACGTGATCGCACGCGATTTCGGCACCGGCGCGTTGCCAGACAAGCCCAACGTCTACAAGACCAAGTCGAAGAACGCGCAGGAAGCGCACGAGGCGATCCGCCCGACCTCGGCGTTGCGCACGCCGTCGTCGGTCGCAAAATATCTGCCCGACGACGAACGCCGTCTGTACGAACTGGTGTGGAAGCGCGCGGTCGCGAGCCAGATGGTTCCGGCGACGATGAATACCGTCACCGTCGAATTGTCCTGCGGCCACGCGCACGCATTCCGCGCGAGCGGCACCACCATCGTCGATCCAGGCTTCCTCGCGGTCTACGAGGAAGGCAGGGACACCGAGCCGAGCGCGGACGATGACGAAGGCCGCAAATTGCCGTTGATGAAAGTGGGCGACAACGTGCCGCTGGCCGCGATCCGCACCGCGCAGCATTTCACCGAGCCGCCGCCGCGTTTTTCCGAAGCCTCGCTGGTCAAGGCGCTGGAGGAGTACGGCATCGGCCGGCCCTCGACCTACGCGGCGATCATCCAGACGCTGATCTTCCGCAAGTACGTCGAACTCGAGAACCGCCGTTTCCGGCCGAGCGATGTCGGGCGCGCGGTCAGCAATTTCCTGTCCACCCATTTCACCCAGTACGTCGACTACGACTTCACGGCCAAGCTCGAGGACGAACTCGATGCGGTATCGCGCGGTGAAGAGGACTGGGTGCCGTTGATGCAGCGTTTCTGGGATCCGTTCAAGGCGCTCGTTGCGGACAAGACAGAGTCTGTGGATCGAAGCGACGCGACCGGCGCGCGCGATCTGGGCATCGATCCGAAATCCGGCAAGCCGGTCAGCGTGCGGCTGGGCCGTTATGGCGCGTTTGCGCAGATCGGCCGCAAGGAAGACGACGACAAGCCGAAGTTCGCGAGCCTGCGTCCGGGCCAGAGCATGCACACGATCGGTCTTGACGATGCGCTGCACTTGTTCCTGCTGCCGCGCACGCTGGGCGAGGACCAGGGCGAGCCGCTCAGTGTCGCAGTCGGTCGTTTCGGCCCCTTCGCAAAACGCGGCGCGACCTATGCATCGCTGGGCAAGGACGACGATCCGTATACGATCGATTTCGACCGCGCGCTGGCGATCGTGCGCGAGCGCGAAGCCTTCCTTGCGAATCGCCTGATCAAGAAATTCGATGGCAGCCCGATCGAGATCCTCAACGGCCGCTACGGCCCGTATCTGACCGACGGCGAGAAGAACGGCAAGATTCCGAAGGATCGCGAACCGGCTTCGTTGACACTTGCAGAGTGCGAAGAAATCATCGCGAACGCGCCGTTCCGACCCAAGCGCGGTGGCCGCTTTGTCGCGAAAAAGGGCGCGGCGGCAAAAGCTCCGGCGAAGAAAGCTGCTCCATCGAAAAAGACTGTAGCGAAAACCGCAACGAAGAAAATCGTCGCGAAAAAAACCTCGGGCAAGAAAGCCGCTGCGAAAAAAGTTGCCAAGAAAACCCCGGCTGCGAAGAAAACTTCCGCGAAGAAAGTCGCGACGTAGGCCAGCGCGATCGCAAGCACCCGCTTCTTCTTGCTCGCGTGCAGCCACGCACGATGCAGCGTTATCCTCAGCGCATGTCCGCACGCCTGACCATCGAACAAGCAGTCGCCGCATTGCACCGCGGCGGCGTGATCGCATATCCGACCGAAGCGGTGTGGGGGCTGGGCTGCGATCCGTTCGATGCCGTCGCGGTGCGGCGCCTTCTGCGGATCAAGCAGCGCGAAGAATCCAAGGGCTTGATCCTGATCGCGGCGAACCTGGCGCAGATCGCGCCGCTGATCGACGCCGATGCGCTGCCGCCCGAACGGATGCAAGCGGTTCTCGCGACCTGGCCCGGCCCGCACACATGGCTGCTGCCGTGCACGCCCCCCGTCCCGGCTTGGCTGCGCGGCGCCCATGCGACTCTGGCGTTGCGGGTGAGCGCGCATCCAGCCGTGGTCGCTCTTTGCGAGACATTCGGCGGACCGCTCGTCTCCACCAGCGCGAATCTCTCGGGCCATGAACCCACGCGCGATGCCGATGCGCTATCTCCGGCGTTGCTGGAGCAGACCGACGGCCTGCTCGAAGGCCGCACCGGCGATCTGGCCACGCCGACCCCGATCCGCGATGCCGCCAGCGGTACCGTGCTGCGTAGCTGATCAGCCGGGGCATGTCCCAAACCGCCCCGGTCACGCGTTTGCTACCATGTGAACGGCATCACATTTCCTCGGGAAACACACACCATGCGCAAACTCATACCCTGCCTGCTTATTGCGGGCATCGTCGCCATCGCCGGCTGCAAGAAGGAAAGCACCGCCGGAGGCCCCGGCGTGGTCGCCGCCGACGCTCCGCTGACCTATGTGCCGGCGGACACGCCCTACGTGTTCGCGAACATCGATCCGGTCCCCGCCGATGTCACCGCGGTGTGGATCGACAAGATGGACAAGGCGTTCAAGATCGGCGACATGTACGCCACCCAGATCGACGTGGCCGAGAAGGCCATCCGCGACCAGGCCGCGAAGGATGCCGAAGCGTGCGCGTCGTCTTCCGGCGGCGGCGGTTCGACGCCGCAGGACGCCAGTAGCGGCCATGACGACGCCGATGCGGACAAGTCCGCGAATGCCGACGCGCCGCAGGTTTCCGGCACGGGCGATGCCGCTTCCGGTAGCGACGCCGCTACCGCGGACAGCGCCCAGGCCGGCGCGTCCGGTGATGGCAACACCGCCAGTGCAACGCCCCCAGCCAATTGCGCGCAGGCCAATACCGAACGTGAGAAAAGCCTCAAGCTGCTCGACGCGGTCAAGGCCGAAGTCGCGGGCAAGGACATCAAGGGACTCATGGACCTGCTCGGCGTCGACACCCAGACCCACGTCGCGTTCTACGGGATCGGCCTGGTGCCGGTCATCCGCGGCGAACTGGCCAAGCCCGACAACCTGCGCGCGACCATAGCCCGTATCGAAACCGCGTCGGGCTCGAAGATGGCGGCCGGCAAGGTCGGCGGTCTCGACTACTGGATCGTCGAGGGCGACAAGCCCGACGCACCCGTGCATGGCGTGATCGCGATTTCGGGCAAGCAACTCGTCGCGACGATCGCTCCCGCGAAGGCATCCGATGCCGATATGCGCATACTGCTCGGCCTCGACAAGCCGGCCAAGTCGCTGGCCGACAGCGGCGACCTGGCTGCACTGAACAAGCGCATGAACTACCTGTCCTACACCAGCGGCTACATCGACAGCGGCAAGCTCGTGGCCGTACTCAAGGCGCCGGCGACCCCGCTGGAAACCGCGTTCCTGGCCGCGATGGGTGAGAAGCAGAAACCCGCCATCGATGCGGTCTGCGCCGCCGAATACGACCAGATCGCCGCCGCATGGCCGCGCGCGAGCCTCGGCTATACCGATGCGTCCGCCAAGCACATGGCCGTACGTGGCGTGATCGAGACCCGCGCCGATATCGCCAAGGATCTGATGAGCCTGCGCGCGCCAATGCCCGGCATGCAGCTCGCGCAGGACAGCCTGTTCGATTTCGGCATCAGCATGAACCTGACCAGGCTGCCCGACCTCGCCGTCAAGTACGCCGACGCGACCTCGAAATCGCCGTGGAAATGTCCGCAACTGGTCGGCATGAACCAGGCCGCGGAAAAGGCCAGAACCAACCTGACCAATGTGGCGGTGACCGGCTATGCGCCGATGTTCCATGGCTTCCACGCGATCGTGGACAAGCTGGTGATGAAGGACGATCAGCCCGTACCGGATTTTTCCGCAGTGATCGCGATCGGTTCGGACAATCCGGCGTCGCTGCTGGCGATGGCCGGAAGTGTTGCGCCAGACATCGCCAAGGTCGGCCTCAAGCCGGACGGCGTTCCCAAGGCATTGCCGCCGATGCCGGGCATGCCGCCCAATACGCCGCTGTTCGCGGCGATGACCGACAAGCTGATCGCGGTTTCGATCGGCGCCGGCGAGGATGCCAAGCTGGGCGCGGCGATGAAGCTCGACGATGCGCATCAGCCGGTGCTGGCGTATGGTCTGAAGGGCGATGCGTTGCGCACGCTGTCGCAGTTGGCGAGCAAGGCGCCGCACGCCTCGGGCGATCCCGATGCGCAGAAACTGCAGCAACAGTCGGAAAAAATGATGTCGGCCATGGCCGACATCATCAAGCGTGCCGATGTCAGCCTGGATCTGACCGAGCAGGGCATCGAGCTGCGCGAGTCGGTCGACGTGCAGTAAGTTCCGCGCATACGCTTCGCACTACAACGCCGCCGGCAACCCCGGCGGCGTTTTTGTTTCGCGTCCATCGATGGATTGTCCGTGCCCGCAGTGCGCGCTATGGTCTGGCTTCCAAACGGAGCCTTCCATGCGCGCTATCACCCTGATGGGTCTGCTGTTGATCGCGCCGCTGTGCGGCGCCGCCGGGCAACAAGCAGGCACCGACAACGATTGGGTCGCGCGCAGCGATCGCGACGCGCAGGCGCTGCTGCAGGTGCAGGCGAGCTTCGAGCCCGAGAGCGCGTCGTCGATCGGGCTGCCCGGCTACGACGAACAGGTGGCGGATATCGGCCCGCGCTATGGCGAGCGCACGCGCGCGGCCTATGCACGGGTTCGCTCGCAGTTGCAGGCCGAGCTTGCGAAGGAAACCGATCCGAACGTCCGCCAGGACCTGCAGATCATGATCGACGCTGTCGGGCGAAAGATCGCCGGCAGCGAACTGGGCGAGCGCCTGCTGCTGGACTGGACCGACGCTCCTTCGCAGGTGTTCGATGGCGAGCAATCGCTGCTGCAGGAACAGGCGTCGGCGGACAAGCGTGCGCACGCACTGGCCCGACTGCGCCGCTACCTCGGACTCGTGCCGGGCACGACGTCGTTTTTCAAACAGGCTAAGGCGCGCTTTGCCGACAGCCTCGCCGACGGCAGGCGGATTGGGCCGTACAAGGCCGAAGTCGAACACGCTCTCGCCAATGCGGCGACCTACCAGGCCGGCATCCGCAAGCTGTTCGGCGACTTCAAGATCGCCGGCGCCGATGCCGCGCTTGCCGAACTCGACAGGCAAGTCGGCGACTATGTCGCGTGGGAACGCGCGAGCGTGCTGCCGAAGGCGCGCACCGACTTCCGCCAGCCGCCCGAGCTGTATGCGTACGCGCTCAAGCAGGTCGGCATCGACATCGATCCGCAGGCGCTGATCCAGCGCGCGCAACTGGAGTTCATGGAAACCCGCGCCGCGATGCAGCAACTCGCGCCGATAGTCGCGAAGGAACATGGCTTCGATGCCACCGACTACCGCGATGTGATCCGCGCGCTCAAGAAGGAGCAGCTCGGCCGCGACCAGGTCGAGCACTGGTATCGCGATACGGTCATCCCGGCGATCGAGAAGGCGATCGCGGAACATCGCATCGTGAGCCTGCCGCAGCGCGCGATGATCATGCGCATCGCATCCGACGCCGAGACCGCCGCGCAGCCCGCGCCGTACATGCAGCCTCCGCCGCTGATCGACAACCACGGCGAGCGCGGCCAGTTCGTGCTGACCACCGGCAACCCCGACGCTGGCGGAAAGACCGAGTCGTTCGACGATTTCACCTACAAGGCCGGCGCGTGGACGCTGACCGCGCACGAAGGCCGACCCGGCCACGAACTGCAGTTCAGCGCGATGGTGGAGCGCGGCGTATCGCAGGCGCGCAGCCTGTTCGCATTCAACTCGGTCAATGTCGAAGGCTGGGCACTGTATTCGGAAATGGAGATGCTGCCGTACGAGCCGCACGACGGCCAGCTCATCGCGCTGCAACTGCGGCTGCTGCGCGCAGCGCGCGCAATGCTCGACCCGATGCTCAACCTCGGCCTGGCCGATCGCGACACTGCCTGGCGCGTGCTGACCGAGGACGTGGTGATATCAAAACCGTTCGCACAAGAGGAAGTGGATCGCTACATGTTCCGCATGCCCGGACAAGCCGGCAGCTACTTGTACGGCTACAACCGGATCATGCAATTGCGCGCCGAAACCGAAATCGCACTCGGATCGAAGTTCGATCGTTTCGCGTTCAACAATTTCCTGGTCGACCAGGGGCTGTTGCCGCCCGACTTGCTGGCGAAAGCCGTGCGCGAACAATTCGTGCCGGCGCAGAAAGCGAAGCAGTGAACGCGTAGGGCAGGTAGCGGCCCGGCGCGATCGTTGCGCGCCGTCAGCCGAGTTCGAGCAGCACGGGCGTGTGATCCGAAGGCCGATCCCAAGTGCGTGGTTCGCGATCAATCATCGCCGCCACGCACGATGCGTGCAGCGCATCGCTCGCGAGCACCAGGTCGATGCGCACGCCGAGGTCGCGCCGGAATCCGGCCTGCCGATAATCCCACCAGCTGAACGCGCCGCCCTCGTCGTGCAGCAGGCGATAGCTGTCGTGCAGGCCTAGCGCATACAACCGCTGCAATGCGGCGCGCTCGGCGGTCGAGGTCAGGATCGAGTCGTCGTTCCACACGACGGGATCGTGCACGTCGCGCGCATCCGGTGCGATATTGAAATCGCCGAGCACGACCAGTTTCGGATGCCGCGCGATTTCTTCCTTCAGCCAATCGTGCAACGCGGCTAGCCAGCGTAATTTGTAATCGTATTTCTCGCTGCCGACCGCCTGCCCGTTGACCACGTACACATCGACGATGCGCACACCGGCTATGGTCGCGGCCAGCACGCGCTTCTGTTCGTCGGCGAAACCGGGGATGCCGGCCTGCACGTCCTCGATCGCATGCCTGCGCGCGAGAATCGCGACGCCGTTGTAGGTCTTCTGCCCGGAGAACACGCTGCGGTAGCCGGACTCGGCGATCGCGGTGTCCGGAAACTTCGCGTCCTCCATCTTGGTTTCCTGCAACGCGACCACATCCGGCTGCGCGGATTGCAGCCACTGCAGCAGATGCGGCAGGCGCACGTTGAGCGAATTGACGTTCCAGCTCGCGATTTTCATGGGCGCATGCTAACGCGAAAGAAAGTGTTCGGTATTCGGTTTTCAGCCTGGAAACCACGCAGCGCCCCAATGCATTTACCGAACACCGAACACTGAAAATCGCCCCCCAACCTTGTCCAAACCGTTGCGCGGCCGGCCCGCGTCGGCCTTCGCCGTCCGGCCGCGGTTTCGTGACGGCCATCGCATTTCAGCCGCGTCCCTGTGCTAGCCTTTGAAGTTCCCCCAGCCGGAGCGCCCGCCATGTCCATCTGGAAAGAACCCACCAAGAGAGACGCCATCCCGATGCAGCCCGAAGCCGCCCCCAGGCGCGAGGCCGACGCCTCGATAGACACGGCCGCCAACCACAGTCCGGCGCGCGCAGCGCAGCGCGACACCAAGGAATCGCTGATCGCCGCGAACCTGTTCATCGAGGGCAAGATCCAGGGTACCGGCGACGTGCGCATCGCCGGCCAGTTCAAGGGCGACGTCGACGTGCAGGGCGACCTGACCATCGAAACCGGCGCCAAGCTCACCGGCAGCGTTCGCGCCGCCAAGGTCGTGGTCGCCGGCGAGCTCGCCGGCAACGTGATCTCCGCATCGCGCGTCGACCTGCTAGCCACCGGCATCGTTGACGGCGATATCAAGGCCGGTTCGCTGACCGTCGCCGCCGGCTCGCACATGCGCGGCCAGGTCGAGTTCGGCTGGGAGGAGAAGACCGCACCCAAATCGGTCGTCAGCATCCAGAAGACCGGCATGGAGAACGGCGCCGGGTCATGAACAGGGCGCGACAGGCCATCGTGGGAGCGACCCGCACCTGTCCTCACTGCTCGACGACGATCCTGGAAAGCGCGAACGTCTGTCCGGCTTGCCGACACCATCTGCGATTCGACTCCGGCAACGCGCAGGAAGCTGCGACGCGTAGCGTGCCGCTGCATGTCGAAGGCACGATCCGCCACCCGCCCGGCGGCGTCCCGTGGGAGTACTCGATGGTGCTGACCATCCGCAACGGGCGCGGCGAGGAGATCGCCCGCCAGCTGGTCGGCGTCGGCGCGGTGAAGCCCGACGAGTTGCGCACGTTCACCCTCGCCGTCGAACTGTTCGCCCCGGAAGGCGCCAACGCGCGCAAGTAATAGCAACTTCGTCAGCGCGTCAGCGCGTCAGGAACTTCACCAGCTTGTCGGCAAGCCCGCGATACGGCGGCTTGAACAGCGCCATCGACGACAGCCGCGCCTGGTACAGCACGGGCTTGAGCTTGCTCATCGCGAAAAAGCCGTCGCGGCCGTGGTAATGGCCCATGCCGCTCAGGCCCACGCCGCCGAACGGCAGCCGATCCTGGATGTAGTGCATCACAGTGTCGTTGATCGACACGCCGCCGGCGACGGTGCGTTCGAGCGTGCGCTCGACCCGTGCGCGGTCGTTGTCGAACTGGTACAGAGCCAGCGGTCGCGGATGCGCGTTGATGTAGGTGATGGTGTCGTCGAACACGCGATAGCTTTTCAGCGGCAGGATCGGCCCGAAGATTTCCTCGCGCATCAGCGCGATGTCGTCGGTCGGATCGATCACCAGGGTCGGCGGGATCAGGCGTTCGGCATCGGCGCGCGCGCGGTCGAGCGGAATCAGCTCGATGACCTCGGCACCGTGCGCGGCGGCTTCCTCAAGATAACCGCGCAGCCGCTGGTACTGCGCGTCGTTGATGATGCGGGTGTAGTCGGGATTGCCGGCGATAGCCGGGAAACGCGCCTGCACGTTGGCGCGCAGCGCGACGATGAAATCCTCGCGCGAGGTTTCCGGCAACATCACGTAATCGGGCGCGATGCAGGTCTGCCCGGCGTTGAGCCACTTGCCCGACGCAATCCGCGCCGCCGCGAGCGGCAATGAATAGCCCGGCGCGATCACGCACGGCGACTTGCCGCCAAGTTCGAGCGTGACCGGCGTCAGGTTCGCCGCCGCCGCCGCCATCACCAGGCGCCCCACCGCAGTCGAACCGGTGAAGAATAGATGGTCGAGCGGCAATGCAGCGAACGCCGCCGCGACATCGGTCCCGCCAAGGACGACCGCCACGCGATCGGCCGGAAAGACTTCGGCGAGCAGATCGCGCAGGAACGCACTCGTGCGCGGCGTATGTTCGGAAGGCTTGACCATCACGTGGTTGCCCGCCGCGATCGCGGTCGCCAGCGGAATCAGCGCGAGGCTGACCGGATAATTCCACGGCGAGATCACCCCGACCACACCCAGCGGTTGCACCCGCACCTCGGCTCGCGCGGGCTGGAAAATCCAGTTGACCATGCGTCGTTGCGAACGCATCCATTTTTTCAGGTGCCGACGCAGGTGATCTATCTCGTTGAGCACGGTCATGCCGTCGGCGACCATGCTTTCGTGGCGCGAGCGGCTGCCGAAGTCGGCGCTGACGGTCGTTGCCATCTCCTCGATCCGGCGCTGGAACGCATCGCGCAGGCGCTTGAGGTCGTCGCGTCGCTGCTCGTACGACGGGCTCGATGCGGCCTGCGCGGCACGCAGCCGCTGCAGCGTCGGCAGCAATTCCGGAATCGGTGTTTCGGCGGCGATGTCCATACGGCACAGTGTAGTAGCCGCAGCCCGTACAATCACGTGATGGCGAACACACGTCCCTATCTCGGCAAACTCCCCATGCTCGGCGCGCGCGCCTATGTCGATCCGGCCGCGACCGTGATTGGCGACGTGGTGCTCGGCGACGACTCTTCGGTTTGGCCAGGAACCATCGTGCGCGGCGACGTGAACTTCATCCGCATCGGCGCGCGCACCAACATCCAGGACGGCGCGATTGTGCACGTCACCCACGCCGGGCCGTACACCGGCGATGGTTTTCCGTGCGTGATCGGCGACGACGTGACGATCGGCCACGCGGCGGTGATCCACGCCTGCACGCTTGAGGACGCCTGCCTGATCGGCATGCACGCGACCGTACTCGACGGCGCAGTGGTGAAGAAACACGGCTTCGTCGCGGCGGGCGCGGTGATCGCGCCGGGCAAGGTGGTCGGCGAAGGCGAGCTGTGGATGGGCAATCCCGCGCGCCGCGTGCGCGTGCTTGATGCGGCGCAGATCGAACAGTTGTATTACTCTGCCGCCCACTATGTGAAGCTCAAGGATCGCTATCTCGCCGCTTGAGGGTCGTCGCCCATGGAAACGCCCGATCGCCGTAGCCATTCAGCCGTCTTCGTCACCCTGCTCGCTTGCGGGATCGGCTGGTTCGTGTTGCCCAACACACCGGGTTACATGGTCGGCGAATCGCCGGATCGGATTGCCCTGCTGCAGCAATTGTTCACATGGTGGCCGCTGGCGCTGATAGCTGCATTCGTGATCGGCCTCGTGCTGCCGAAGCTGGCTGCGAACAACGTGGCGCGCTGGACCTTACTCGTCCTGCAGTGGCTGCTGACGTTCGCGTCGGTCGCACTGATCGTCGCTACCTTGTTTGAAGTGTTTTTCCCGCGACCCACCTGATACAAGCCGTCGCCGCGCTTCGTTCGATGCGCTGCGTTCAACGCGTTTCGTTCAATCGGTCGCGCCGTGCAACAACTCGCTCCGCAGCGTTGCGTACACCGGCTCGGTCTGCGGACGCACGCCGTGCCAGATCTCGAAACTTTCGGCGGCCTGTTCGACCAGCATGCCGACTCCGTCGATCGCATCGGCGCAGTGCGCACTGCGCGCCCACGCGAGGAAGTCGATCGCCGCCTCGCCGTAGCCGAGATCGACCGCCAGCGTGTTGCGATAGGCCAGCGCGAACGGCAGATTCAGTCCTTCACGCGATCGCGCGGCGGATGTCGCGTTGACGATCAGGTCGAAGTTGCCCAGGTTGCGCAAGTCGTTCCAGTAGCGCGAATGCACGCGGCCGGGCATGCCCAGCGCGTCGGCGAGTGCGTCGGCGCGCCCCGGCGTGCGATTGACCACGACCAGTTCGCGGATGCCCGCATCGAGCAGCGCTGGCGCGATGCCCGCCGCAGCGCCGCCCGCGCCGAGCAACAACGCGCGGCGTTCGCGCAGGTCGTGCTGTTCGCGCCCGGTCAGGTCGCGCACCAGCCCCGCGCCGTCGGTGTTGTCGCCGCGCCAGTCGCCATCGATCCGCGTCAATGTGTTCACCGCACCGCAACGTCGCGCACGCGCGCTGACATCGCTGCACAACGCGAGCGCAGCGGCCTTGTGCGGCAGGGTGACATTCGCACCGTTGCCGCCGTTGGACGCGAAGGCAGACAACGCATCGGCGAAGGCATCCGGTGCGGCGTCGATCGCGGTGTACTCCATCGCGACTCCCGCCTGCTTCGCGAACATCGCATGGATGCGCGGCGACAGCGAATGCGCAACCGGGTGTCCGAACAGTGCGTAGTGCTGCATGTCATTTATTCCTTGAGCCATCGCGCCGCATCGACTGCGAAGTAGGTCAGGATCGCATCGGCGCCCGCGCGCTTGATGCCGGTCAGCGCCTCGAGCACGCAGGCGCGTTCGTCGAGCCAGCCGTTCAACGCGGCGGCTTTCAGCATCGCGTATTCGCCGCTGACCTGGTAGGCGAACGTCGGCACGCCGAAGCGATCCTTCACGCGTCGCACGATGTCCAGGTACGGCATCGCAGGTTTCACCATTACCATGTCGGCACCCTGCTCGATGTCGAGAGCGACTTCGCGCAGCGCTTCGTCAGCGTTCGCCGGGTCCATCTGGTAGCTGTACTTGTTGCTCTTGCCGAGGCTGCCCGCGCTGCCGACCGCATCGCGGAACGGGCCGTAGAAACTCGACGCGTACTTCGCGGCGTAGGCGAGGATGCGCGTATGCACGAGGTCGCGATCCTCCAGCGCCTCGCGGATCGCGCCGATGCGGCCGTCCATCATGTCCGAAGGCGCGACCACGTCGGCGCCGGCCTCGGCGTGCGACACCGCCTGCCTGACCAGGGCATCGACGGTTTCGTCATTGACAACGTAGCCGCTGTCGTCGATCAAACCGTCCTGGCCATGGGTGGTGAACGGATCGAGTGCGACGTCGGTGATCACGCCAAGTTCCGGGAAGCGCGATTTCAACGCACGCACCGCGCGCTGCGCGAGGCCGTCGGGATTCCATGCCTCACGCGCGTCCAGCGATTTGGCCGAATCCGGCGTGACCGGAAACAGCGCGATCGCCGGAATCCTCAACGTGTGCGCCTGTTCGGCGACGCGCAACAGTTCGTCGATCGACAAGCGTTCGACGCCGAGCATTGAGGCGATCGCCGCGCGACCGGCAAGTTCATGCACGAACACCGGCAGGATCAGGTCATCGGCGGTCAGCACGGTTTCGCGCATCAACCGGCGGGAGAAATCATCGCGCCGCATGCGGCGCAGACGGGTCATGGGATGGTGCATGGCGTGCATGGTTTCGTTCGGATGTCCCAATGATACGCGCCTCGCACGACTGGCTCGACGCCCGACTACGCGCGATGATGCGGAGATGATCGCTTCCCTGCGCCGCCTGCCGCGCCCTGCACGTATCTGCATCTGCATGCTGGCCGCGCTGGCGTTGCTCGCGCTGGTCGGCCCGTGGCTGTCGCCGTATGCCCCGGAGCATCCGGACTGGAACGCGCTGTCGGCCGCGCCGTCGCTCTCGCATGGCCACTGGCTGGGTACCGATGCGATCGGCCGCGACACCTTCGTGCGCGCGCTGTATGGATTGCGGCTATCGCTGTTGCTCGGCTTCGGCGCGACCGCGATTGCGCTCGCGATCGGGCTCGCCTATGGCGCAAGCGCGGGCTATCTCGGCGGCCGCAGCGAACGCACGATGATGCGCGGACTGGATGTGCTGTCGGCGCTGCCGTTCCTGCTGATCGTGATCCTGCTGCTGACCCTGTTCGAGCGCTCGCTATGGTTGCTGCTCGCTGCGATCGGTGGCTACGTGTGGATCGACCTTGCGCGGGTGATGCGCGCCGAAGCCGCGCGCCTGCGCGAACAGCCGTTCGTGCTCGCCGCGCGCGCGGCCGGCGCGACCACGCTGCAGGTTTTGCGCTGGCATATCGTGCCGAACCTGCTCGGCCTCGCGCTGGTGTACGCGAGCCTGCTCGCCGCGCAGGCGATCCTGGTCGAGAGCTTCCTCGGTTTCCTAGGCCTGAGCATCGACCAGCCCTCGGCCGGCCTCGGCACGTTGTTGCAGGAAGGCACGCAGGAACTCGACAGCGCGCCGTGGACCTTGCTCGTTCCCGCAATCTTGCTGGTCGCGACGCTCGCATGTTTCCAGCAACTCGGCGACGCGCTGCGCGACTGGCTGGATGTGCGCGGCACTTCGAACGCACCTGATGGAACCATGCCGGCTGCGATTCCGGCGACCAGCGCATGACGGCTTCGCCGCTGATTGCACTTCGCGATCTGCGCGTTTCGATCGCCGGTGTGGCGATGCCGTTGCTCGGCCCGCTGTCCCTCGACCTGTCTACCGGCGAATGCCTCGCGATCGTCGGCGAATCCGGCGCCGGCAAAAGTCTCACCACGCTCGCATTGCTCGGACTGTTGCCGCCGCAACTGCATGCAAGTGGATCGCTGCGCCTGGACGATCGCGACATCACGCTTGGTTCGCGCGAACACATCGCATTGCGCGGACGTACGCTCGCGTGGGTGCCGCAGGATGCACTTGCCGCGCTGCATCCACTGCGCAGCGTCGGCGCGCAATTGCGCGAGACATTGCGCC
>JANXZP010000159.1 GCA_025355485.1 Pseudomonadota bacterium | reverse complement strand
GTCGTCTGCGTGTCCTCAATAGTGTCGTGAAGGACTGCAGCACTCAGAACCGTGACGTCGTCGATTCCGCCCTCACTGGCCAGCACATGGGCAAGTGCAATCGGATGGTTGATGTAGGGGGATGCTGCAGCATCCTTGCGTCGCTGGCTGCGGTGTTTCTCGGCGGCAAAGGCGACGGCGTCGATGATTAGGACTGGCACGCTATTTCCAGTTGACATGAATTTCTCCTTTTGTGATGCCCCATCATGCAGCGTGACCGTTGCGCTTGGCGAGACGCCTTGCTTAGTCAAGCCAGCGAAGCCTCTTCGTTCGCAGTGGGCACTTTGCGCCAATGGACTCTTTCGACCCGAAGCGGCCATCGACACCCGATTACCTGCTTCGTGCGTGGTAGCCTCAACCGCACTTCTGAACGTCCCGGGGGGCTCGTGCCACGGTTCAACAAGCTCTATGGCGCGGTCTTCTGGGCCATTCTCCTGCCTTCTTCCGCTGCGGCTGTCGAACGCAATTCGAAAGTCATCGACGACCCCGTCTACACCCACGCACAACACCTGGTGGAGGTCGAACCAGGGCGCCGGTTGAACCTGTATTGCCTTGGCGAAGGGACACCGACGGTGATCCTGGAAGCCGGCAGCGGCGACAATGACTCGGCTTGGGCGCGCGTGCAGCCGGCGATCGCCGCACACACTCGCACCTGTTCCTATGACCGCGCAGGGATCGGTTTCAGCGATCCGGCACGACGGCCGTCGGACAGTGCCAACGCTGTCGACGACCTGTACCACCTGTTGCATGCCGCAGAGATCAAGCCGCCTTACATCCTGGTTGGGCACTCGCTGGGTGGCATGCACGTCAGGCTGTATGCCGATCTGCATTTCGATGAAATCGTCGGAATTGTGCTCGTCGATTCTTCTGACGAAACCTGGTACCAAAACGTCTGGCAACTCGATCCGCAACAGCTACGTACGAGCTACTTTGCAATGGGCCCGAAGGCGCTGGAACATCAGCGCGCCTGTATCGAGGCAGCGCAGACCGGCTTCGTCAAGGGATCGCAGATCTACATCGACTGCGTCGGCTCTGACGATCCGCTCTACAGCGCGGCGATCAACGCCGCCAACGACAAGAACCGGATGTCGGTGGCATATCAGCAGGAAGATGTGAGCGATGCGAATAGCCGACGCCAAAGCACCGACGAATTGATTGCGGCGCGGCGCTGGTACGGCGATCTGCCGCTGGTCGTGCTGGCATCGTCGCCATCCGGGCCCGGTGCTAACGAGACACAGGAGCATCGCGATGCGTTTAACCGCTTGCATGCCGTCGTTGCCGATCAACTTACCGCCCTATCGAAACGGGGTGTTCTCCGGACAGTTCCCGATTCAACCCACGACATCATGAACACCCAGCCGCAAGCGGTGATCGACGCCGTCCTCGAGGTCCTGCGGGATGCCCGCGAGTCGAAGGGGCAGGTCCACCAAATATCAGGTTCGTAGAGGGCGGTCCGCGAATGTCCGCTCCTGGCCGGAAAGCGCCCGATCAACGGACGCCGTCCGGCCTCCCATGCTTCCTAGACCTCCGTCTGCTCCGCCATCTCCAGCGCATCGTCCACTTCGATGCCTAGGTAGCGGACCGTGCTTTCCAGCTTGGTATGGCCAAGCAGAATTTGAACGGCGCGGAGATTTTTGGTCCGCCGATAGATTAGGGACGCCTTCGTCCTGCGCATCGTGTGTGTACCGTACGCGGTGTCATCCAGGCCGATGGAAGACACCCAGTCATGAACGATGCGTGCATACTGCCGCGTCGATAGGTGTGGCGATTCGCGCAGCCTGCTGGGGAAAAGGCAGTCTTCTTGGCGCAGATCAGCTTGCTTGATCCAGGCGCCTACTGTTTCGCGAGTCTGCTCAGTGATCTCGAACTGAACTGGCCGCTGAGTCTTCTGCTGCATGACGATCGCCCGGGCAGAAATATGACTGCCATGAGCAATGTCGCGAACCCGAAGCTTTACTAGGTCGCAGGCACGCAGCTTTGAGTCGATAGCCAGATTGAATAGCGCAAGATCGCGTACGCGAAGGCCAAGTTGCAGGCGGACACGGATAGCCCAAATGTCGCGCAGCCTGAGCGGAGCTTTTTGACCCGTTAGTTTTCCCTTGTTCCAAGGGACATGGTGCTGAGTTGCGGAAGCGTTCATTGGATTCCCTTCGCAGTTGAGGGAATACCAGCTTGCTCCGGTATAGCTGGGGCAACAGCCGACCAGACTGCCTCTCGGGCCGCCAAGGGCCCCGTTATCGACCCGTAGCGGACCTTCGCAGGACTCGACGGCGAAGCGCACGGACTAGGGTCCGCGCTGCTCCGGAAAAGTTGCATGCCATGACTTCAGACAGGGACCGGCGCCGCTAACGCCCGGACAGTTCGCGCTATAGGCGCGCGCGTTGACTGCAGGCGCGAGTAACGCAGGAGCGCAAGCACCCATACAACGAATGCAAAGGCTCTCAACGCGCCTCATAGCGTGATGACGGAGTCAGGTGTGCATGCGGTGTATGTCCCAGAAAGTCCCCGCGCGCCAGGGCGACGCCGATGGCGCCCCCGGTTAGCACGCAGCCGAAAACCACCGATTTACCGCGGTCACGACCTCGTGGACGGTGAGCAGGCGCTTGCGCCGTAGCAGCAGGGACTGTCCGAAGACACCCCATGCGAACGCAACCGCGCACATGCCCCACAGGAAGACCATGCCCAGCCGGGAAACCGGAATCGGACCGTGCAGCCAAGATGGGTTCATGCGTCGACGCACACGTTCGGCAGCGGTAGCCGCAAGCGTCATGGTTCCAAGCGCATGGTCTTGGCCGGATAATTCAAAGTTAGCTTGTAGTTCCTGAGAAACACTTTGCCAAGCGACACGCCGACCCCCAGTGCATCGGTAGCTGTACCGAATGACGTGTACGCCGCGCTCAGGTCGTTCACCGCCAGGCCGCCGATTGAAAACGCAGGGGCTTTGCCGATCACGATGCTCTGATTGCCGCCATGCCCGACCGTACTCGCGGACATGGCATCGGCCATGAGGCTCTCAACGCCAAGCTCGCGGGCTTTGGCTGGCGTAATGATCGCGCCATAGGAACCGCCGCTGTCGATCAACGAACTGACCGGCTGGTTTGCCATCGTCAGTTGCACATTGGGAACGCCCTCGATCAGCGTCATCGCGACATCACGTGGGTCAGCCGGTTGCGGCGTATCGTCGAAGTAAACTTCCTGTTCGAGGTAATCGATCACGACGACATGCTGGCCCAGGAAACTATGGCCGAGTAAGCCGGCCAGGGGTACATGATCCGGGCCAACCATCCCGTTCAAGCTGATTGATTCGAAAAATATTACCTTTTCCGGCTCACTTCCCGCCTGCAGGTGCACCGTGTCGGTCGAATAGGTAGGCACTTCCGCAGAACCGAAGCCAGCGGTCCCTTGGGTTTTCGGCGTCAATTTCAAGCCGATCGTTTTGGCATATTCGGAATCGATCATTGAATCGGTGGTACCCGTGTCCAGACTCATCCATGCGGCCGGATGGCCATTGACGGAAACCTTAATGAAGACATCGCCTTTCCGAAACATGGAGGTAAGCGCGTGCTCATGGCGGACCGGGGCATGCACGACGTTGGCAGCAGCAACGGCAAGGTGTCCATTGACATCGGCGGGAGCGCAATAGGCCAACGTTGTTGTCAGGCACATCACTGTGCCGAGCAGGGCAGCAACCGATGACGGTGAGCAGCCGCGGGAAAGGCATGGCTTCATTTCAGGTCTCACTGGAATTTTGTGCAGGTTATGGCTTACCAAAGCAGCGTGCTAGACAGGAATATTGGAATCACCTTCCCATCGTGTGGAAGGGCGGACCCTTCGCCCCGACGCGCTACAAGTTGCGCCGGCACCTGCTCACATCGCTGCCAACAGCCTTTCCCGCAGACGCGGCGTCGCAAAATCCAGGAACGTGCGCAGCTTCAACGCCAGGCGCCGCCGGGCGTCGAACAGCAGGCTCACGGGCACGGGTGCGGTTTCATAGTCGCGCAAGGCGAGCTGCAACGAGCCCACCCGCAAGGCGTCGGCCACCTGGTACGAAATTACCCGGGTGAGGCCGAGGCCGGCAATCGCCGCGTCGACGGCAGCCTCAGCGGTGCTGACGATGAGACGCGAGCGCACAGGTGTCACGGTCTCCAAGTCATCGCGTGTGAAGCGCCAGGAGTCTGCCGCGGAAAGCGCGTCGAAAGAAACACAGGCGTGGGCATTCAGATCGCCGGGGAGTTTGGGCATGCCGTGTTCGGCGAAATAGGCCGGACTGCCGCAAATCACCTGGCGCACCGACCCAACGCGTGTTGCGGTCAGGCGGCTGTCGGGCAACTCACCGATGCGTATCGCAAGATCCACATGGTCATCCATCAGGTTCACAACCCGGTCGCCGAGCACCAGGCGCACATCGACATCGGGATGGATCTTGAGGAACTCGATGGTCACCGGCAGTACATGCAGCCGTCCCAAAACGATCGGGGCGGTGACGACCAGTTCCCCGCGCGGTTCGGTGTACTCGCCGGCGACGTTGCGCTCGGCGTCGCTGACGTCCTCGAGAATGCGCTTGCACGCCGCGACGTAGTCGCGACCGGCATCGGTGAGGGTGAGCTTGCGCGTCGAACGATTGAACAATCGCGCACACAAGTGCGCTTCCAGGTCGGTCAGCTTGCGGCTCACGGTAGCCAGTGGCATGTCGAGTTTGCGGCCGGCGGCCGAGAGGCTGCCCGTCTCCACGGCCGCGAGGAACACCGCCATCGCATCCAGTCGATCCACGGGTCACGGTTCCAAATGATGGAAGAATGATTCTCGAATATACGGTCTAGTGTGCAAATACGGAAATATCTACGCTCTCTCCACCGGGCGCACCGCCCACCAATCACCACCGGAGAAATAGCATGACGCGCATCGCCGTCCCCACCACTATCGAAACCGCTCCTGCCGCGTCCCAGCCGATGCTGGAAGCCGTCAAGAAGCAGTTGGGGCTCGTCCCCAATCTGTTCCGGCTGGTGGCCACCAGCTCCGCCGCGTTGGAAGGCTACCTCGGCATGTCCGGCGCGCTTGGAAAAGGCGCGTTGCCGGCCGCGACCCGCGAGCGCATTGCCCTAGCGGTCGCCGAGATCAACGGCTGCAGCTACTGCCTGTCGGCGCACACCTACTTGGGCAAGAATGTGGCCAAGCTCGATGATGGCGAGATCGCCGCGAACCGCAATGGCACCTCGAATGACACCAAAGCCGCCGCTGCCGTCCGTTTCGCGGCGAAGGTCACCCAGTTGCGCGGCAAAGTGAGCGAGCAGGATGTGCTCGCGGTCAAGACTGCCGGTTACAGCGACGCCCAGATTATCGAGATCGTCCAGCACGTCGCGCTCAACACCTGGACCAACTACATCAATGAAGTCGCCAAGACCGACATCGACTTCCCGGTGGTCGAAGCGCGCAAGGCCGCGTGAACCACCCGTTCGCAAGGGTGCACGCTCTGGCGTGCCTCCTCTCGCTCATTCTCCCCGTTAAGGCGGGGAGTTTGGGGATCACCGATAACCCTCCTGGACACACCATGGCACGCCCGCCACTGCCACCTTTCACGCTCGAAACCGCCACCCTGAAAGTCCGCCTTGCCGAGGACGCGTGGAACTCGCGGGACCCTGTCCGCGTCGCGCAGGCCTATACGGTCGACAGCCGCTGGCGGAATCGCGCCGAGTTCGTGCAGGGCCGCGAGGCGATCGAAACCTTCCTCGCGCGCAAGTGGCAACGCGAACGCGAGTATCGCCTGATCAAGGAAATCTGGGGCTGCCGCGAGAACCGCATCGCCGTGCGCTTCGCCTACGAGTGGCACGACGAAGCGGGAACGTGGTTCCGCAGTTACGGCAACGAGAACTGGGAGTTCGACGAGCACGGTCTGATGCGCGTGCGTCACGCGAGCATCAACGATCTGCCGATCGCCGAATTCGAACGCAAGTTCCATTGGCCCCAGGGTCGCCGCCCCGACGACCACCCCTCGCTCAGCGATCTCGGAATGTAAAGCCATGGCCGTACATGCCTTCGCCAGCGACATCGCATTCACGCCGACCGTAAAGGCCCTGCAGTCGCTCAAGGGCTCGCGCCGCGCGTATGCGCGCATGGAAGAGTCCGGCTCCTGGCAGACGATCATCACGCCCGATCTGGCCGCGTTCATCGCCGAACAACGCAGTGTGTTCCTCGCGACCGTCAACAGCGAAGGCCAGCCGTACATCCAGCATCGCGGTGGCCCACCGGGTTTCCTGCGCGTGCTCGACGATCGCATGCTCGCCTTCATCGACTTTTCGGGCAACCGGCAGTTTATCAGCACCGGCAATCTCGCCGAAAATCCCAAGGCTCACCTGTTCCTGATCGACTACCGCCATCGCCGGCGCGTGAAAATCTGGGGCGAGGCACGCGCGGTCGCCGCCGATGACGACCTGGCCGCGCGCGTGATGCCAGAGGACTACAAGGCCCGGCCCGAACAGGTGCTCGTGTTCACCGTCGCGGCGTGGGACGCCAACTGCCCGCAGCACATCCCGATCCGCTTCGAGGCCGCAGACGTGCTGGAGGCGCTGCGCGAGAAGGATCAGCGCATCGAAGCGCTCGAAGCAGAACTCGCGTGGATACGCGCCACGCCGGCCGACAACCGCTGAAGACCCTCCTTGAACCGGAGTCGTTTTCATCGGTACGTTGTTTTGAATACGGCGATTCTTCGTGGCTCTCGGGCTAGCATGGACGGTCATCGCCAGTTCTCATTTTCTCGTCGGCCGTGGTCGCTCGATCGCGCTCCGCAGGCGTCGATCTGGGCGCTGATGTCGGAAGTCGCTGTTTGCAGCGGCGCGATAGTACGAGTCGCGCAAGGGACGACCCTGTGCTTTGTGCAGGGACACCCCGGAAGCGCCGGGCGATGCGCGGAAAATTGCCGAACCGCATCGGAACAGCCGCCGCTACATTTGACGCGCCCTCATTTGTTGGGCCCTAACTCGGTCAGGCTCTCCATTTGAGTGTCCGCATTGGGGCGCCGAGTTTTGAGAAGTGAAAGGCAGGTCATGGCCGGTAGCTACCGATGACGACGACTCTCTTGAGTCATCCGCCGTGGTCAGGTCCACGACTCTGCGATTTCGTGGGTGTGGATCGATAAACCCGCAACTCCCGAGTTTCTGCCAGACAAGCCCAAGTCTGCCCAACGCCGTCTTTCTGGCATGCTTCGCACTTTGCAGACCGCGCTCGCAGGGCGCGACATATAGGTTACTGCATGACGTTTTTCGCCGAACTCAAACGTCGGAACGTGTTGCGCGCGGGCGCGCTCTACCTCGGCGCCGTCTGGGCATTGGCGCAGGGAATCTCGCAACTCGGGCCATCGGTGGGCGCTCCGGACTGGGTGACGCGCTGGTTCCTCGTCGCTGCCTGCATCGGCTTCCCGTTCGCGATGCTGTTCTCGTGGTTCTACGAATGGACGTCGCACGGCATCCTGCGCGAGAGCGACGTCGAGCAGGACGCGTCGGTCACGCGCGAGACCGGCAAGAAGATGGATCGGTGGATCATCGCCGTGCTCACGATTGCGGTGGTATTGCTGCTCACCAATACCTTTGTCTGGCGCAAGGGTGCGGCGCCGGGTCAGCAGCCATCCACGCCAGCGCAAGCGAAATCGATCGCTGTGCTTCCGTTCGTCAACATGAGCGGCGATCCGAACCAGAAATACTTCAGCGACGGGATCACCGAGGAAATCCTGAACGCGTTGGCGCAGATCCCGGACCTGAAAGTGGCCGGGCGCACGTCGGCGTTCCAGTTCAGCGGCAAGGATGAGGACCTGCGCAAGGTCGGCGCAGCGCTGGGCGTTGCCAATGTGCTCGAAGGCAGCGTGCAGAAGGCCGGCGACGAGGTGCGCATCACCGTGCAGTTGATCGACGCGCACACTGGCTATCAACTCTGGTCGGAAAAGTACGACCGCAAGCTGACCAACATCTTTGCGATCGAGGACGATATCTCCAGCGCGATCGCAGGCAAGCTGCGGGTGCAACTGACCGGTGGCGCTGGCCAAGTGCTGGTTTCGCAGCTGGTGGTTGATCCGCGCGCGCATGATTTTTACCTCAGCGGACTGGCTCTACTGGATGCGCGTGCGGGGTTGCCCCATGCCGTCGCAGCGTTCCAGAACGCTGTGAAGATCGCTCCGGATTACGCGCAGGCTTGGGGCGCACTTGCGGAGGCGGAGGCGCTCCTGCCGGGGTATCAGCCAGATGTTTCGACGCGTGTTGCGTATGCAAGTGCCAAGTCGGCCGCAGAGCGGGCGCTGGCGATCGATCCGAACATCGCCGAAGCCTATGTCGCCTTGTCCATGGTGTACGGCAATCTATGGGCGAAGCGCGATCAGGCCATGCAACGGGCGTTGCAACTGGCGCCAGGCAACGCCGAGGTCGTGTACCAGCACGCCTATTTCCTGCTGCTTACCGGAAACCTGGAAGCAGCGTTGCACGAAATGGATCGTGCGCTGCGGCTCAATCCACTGTCTCCGATCATCGCCGCAGAACGTGTGGAAACGTTGTTGTACCTGCACCGTTACGACGACGCACTGAGGCAAGCCGATGCCACGATCGATGCGCATCCGGACTTTCCCCTGACCTACGGCTATGCCGCATTGGTCACGATCCAGCTCCACCACTATGCCGACGCGGCGGCGTATGTGAAACGTGCCGCGTCGATGCAGGACTTCGACGAGGATTTCGGCATCGATGCGGCAAGCCTGTTGCAGCTCATTCATGGGATAAGCGATCCCGCGCAGCGGGCGGCGGCGTTGCACACTGCGGAGCGCTTGGCATCAGGCGGCCAGAATCAGGCCGAAATGTTCTGCGCATTGGGCGCCCATGCGCAGGCGCTCGCTTCGGTGGAACGTGGCTTGAGTCCGGATGTGAATCCCGATTTGATGGCCGAGGTGATGTGGTCGCCGATGCTGGACCCGATCCGCAACGATCCGCGATTCACGGCGGTACTGGAGAAAATGGGCTTGCCGTACAAGCCGCAGGATTCGCAAACAAAGGGGTTGGAGGTCATTGAGCCAGTGAACGGATCAAGCGACAAATCCCCACGCAATCATTGATCCCGCGCTGACCACCACGGTCACCTTAGTGGGCGTTCGCACTTCTGGCGCTGGGCCTTCGGTTCTGCACCAGCGCCGAGCACCTTCAACCCACAGCTAAGCTCGAAACCTTTCGAATGTCTGCTTTGCGGCGTGCATTCGAAGTCTCTGGATGTCTGTTGTTGGCCGGTCACTGACCTGTCGACAAGGGCCCATAACGAGTATTCGGGGTCGTTGTAGAATCGCCGAAAGTCCAACTCTGTCATACCTTGAGGAAGACATATGGCCAAGAAGACTCTCGTGATTCAATGGTTGGACGAGCCAGCCAAACACGACTATGCGGCGGCCGAGTCTTATCTGAGCTTGCTATTCGATCTAGCCACCGTTAGGCGACATGTCAAGAAGCTGCGGCGCGCACCTATGTGTGAATTTAAGGCCAAGGACCTACTGCGCGCGTCGGCCTTGTCGCGGCTTGGCGTCAGCAATTCCCACGTAGAGCACGATCGCGACAAGATCATCAAGGGAGACGCACTGTCTCCGATCCTGTTGCTACGCGATAGCAAGAACGACCGACTCGTCGTCGCCGATGGTTACCACCGTTTGTGCGCTGTGTATTCGTTGGACGAAGATGCAACGATTCCGAGCAAGATAGCCTAAGACGGTTCACCCTCGACTCTGCGTGGGCAAGTGCCGAGATCGGTCCTGTTGTGGGCAGCAGAAATCTACCGTCGCGTATCGGCTGAAGACCGCCTCAAACCCACGTGTTGACACGTCTATTTTTTGTTCAGAAAAACTGTTTCTCGCGTTGCAACATGACAATGCATTTTCATCGTGTATGTTGCCCCGGTACATCACCCACCGCGCGGATGAGCAATACGCGGCCGTATTGAAACGATAGTTTCTCCGGGACAAAAAATGCATCGGACTTCGCGTGTTCGCACCATGTGGTGCGCTGCCACTTTTTTGTGCCTTGCTATCGGAAGCACATCAGCCTTCGGACTGCAGCGACTCGTGCACGTCGAGCCTGCTGGCGAACACGAAATGCTAATCGCCAATCCGCAAGCCACCAGCGGTAGCTGCGGCGTCGAGCGTTGGTCGGTCAAGGTCGGCACCGATCCGGATGCGGCCTTGGTCAGTCTCTCTGCGACCACCGCGCAAACGATCAGCTACCTGCGTGGCATCACCGCACCGGCATCGCCGCCATTGAACTCGCGCGTCCAGCCCACCGAGACGACCGACTTCGTCATCGATGCGACCCTGGTCGAATACAAGCTGGAAAATGATTCCGACTATCACCTCGTCATCAAGGATTCCGCCGGCAACACGATGATCGCAGAGGTTCCAGACCCCGCATGCGTTGCGGCTGGCAGTCCCTTTGCAACGTTGATCAAGGCTGCGCGCCAGGCATTCGACAGCAAGTACAACACCACGACCAGCTTCCAGACAGCGAACATTCCGGTGCGGCTCACCGGCGTTGCCTTCTTCGATTTCTTGCACGGCCAGACCGGCGTCGCGCCCAACGGCATCGAACTGCATCCGTTGCTCAAGATCGCCTTCAATCCCGGCCCTGGCACTGCCGATTTCGGATTGTCGGTGTCGCCGGGCAGTGTGGGCGTTGCCCAGGGCGCCAGCACCACGACCGTGATCACCGTCGTACCGCAGAACGGCTTTACCGGCAGCGTGACCTTCGCCGCCGCCGGCTTGCCGGCAGGCGTGAGCGCATCGTTTAGCCCGGTCGCCACGACTGGTTCCACAACCCTCACCCTGACCGCCAGTACGACCGCAACCACCGGCGTAGCAACGATTTCCATCGCCGGCTCCACCGGCAGCCTCACGCATACGACTTCCGTGAACCTCACCGTGAATCCAGTTGGCGGCGGCGGTACGACGGCTGTCTACAACGCCACGCTGAAGGCGCCGGGATGCTCGGCTGTCGGCGTTTCCTGCGATTCCGGGACGCTCCTGACCGGTCGCGGCACGATGACCGGCGGCACCGAGCCGAATCATCCGAACACGATCAACGCGACCTGCGCCGACGGCAATTCGGGAACCTTCCATTCCGACGAATCCAGCGATCGCATCGTCATCAGCTCGACTGATGGGGGCCCGCTCACCGCCGGCAAGGTCGCGCGCATCACCGCGACGGTGTGGGCCTACAGTGCCACCTCAAATGCGCTCGACCTGTATTCGGCGGCGAATGCCAATGCACCAACATGGACCTTCCTCAACACGATCGTCCCATCGGGCACCGGCGCGCAGACGTTGATGACAACCTTCGCGTTGCCAACTGGCGGCCTCCAGGCGATCCGAGCGCACTTCCGCTCGGGTGGTTCCGCAACGGCGTGCAGCACGGGTGCCTACGACGAATCGGATGACTTGATCTTCGCCGTCTCGTCCACCGCGCCGGCGCCGGATTTCTCGGTGAGCGCATCGCCGACCACGGTGTCGGTGAATCCGGGAGCCAGCGTCGCCACCAACGTGACAGTCGGAAGCCTCAACGGATTCAGTGCGGCGACGAACCTGACCGCAACGGGCCTGCCGAGTGGTATTACTGCTGCGTTCTCTTCGACCCCGGTAACGCCGATCGGTGGCAGCAGCGCCAGTAGCGTGTTGACGTTCAACGCGTCGTCCGCGGCAGCCGCCGGCACGTACAACGCGACGATCACCGGCACCTCGGGTTCGCTCACGCACAGCATCACCGAGGCACTGACGATCACGGTCCCGAGCGGCTCATCGCAGTTGATCGTCAACCCCGGCTTCGAAACAGGTACCGCAACGCCGTGGACGATGAGCACCGGCACGCTCTGTAGCAACAGCAGTTGCAGCGGGGAGGTGGCGCGTGGCGGCACTTGGTTCGACTGGCTCGACGGCTACGGCAGCGCGCACACCGACACGCTGTCGCAGACGGTGGTGATTCCGGCGGGCAAGACGTCCGCGATGCTGCAGTTCTATATGCACATCGACACTTCGGAGACCACCACGACCACCGCAAACGACAAGCTGACTGTGGCTGTCTACAACACGTCGGGCACCTTGCTGGGAACGCTCAATACGTACTCGAATCTCAATGCGAACACCGGCTATTCGGTGCACAACCTGACCATGACGCCGTACATCGGCCAGACCGTCGTGGTGAAATTCACCGGCGTTGAGAATGCATCGAACCAGACCTCATTCGTCATCGACGATGTCAACTTGAACGTGCAGTAGAGGTGGAGCGGAGTCCGATGCCGACGTCGGAAGGCGGTCATTCGACTTACCAAGCAGGGCGACCGTCCTTTCGCTCTACGTCATGCTGCCCCGCAAGGCGCATGTAACGGTTTAAGCGCTACCTCCGGCGGCATCACCGCTTTCGGGGATCACCCTGCGCTCTGATCGTATTTTGGCAATCACTCTGGCGCTTCGGAACGCGATCTGCACATCGACGGGAATGTCCGGCGGCGGTGACCATCGCGTGGCGCTTGTCTGGTTGGGCGCGATACGCTTTGAGGAAGGCCAGACTGCAACTTCGCCCCAATTCTTGTGCGGTCAGCGTTGCTGGGGACTTCGGCACGGACGTTCATTCGAGCGTCCGTTTAGGGGCACCAAGTTGAGTGCAGCAATTGGCCGGTCATGGCCGGGTAGCGACCTTGTTTTCGGTCGCTACCCGGCTCACATTTCCTTCGATCAAACTTCAGTCTGCTCTGCGATCTCAAGGGCATCCTCTACTTCGATGCCGAGGTAGCGAACGGTGCTTTCGAGTTTGGTATGTCCCAGCAGCAGTTGCACTGCGCGCAAGTTCTTGGTGCGGCGGTAGATCAAGGTCGCCTTTGTCCGACGCATGGTGTGCGTCCCATAGGCAGCGACGTCCAAACCGATTCCTGCGATCCACGCATCCACAATGCGTGCGTATTGCCGTGTCGACACATGGACCGAATCGTGGATCCGGCTCGGAAACAGGTAGGCGTCGGATCGAAGCTGCGCGTGTTTGATCCAAGTGGAGATCGCCTCCCTGGTCGGCGCGGTGATCTCGAACTGGACGGGCCGTTGGGTCTTTTGTTGAAGGACGATCGAGCGCGAGGAAATGCGATCCGCGGAACCAACGTCACGCACGCGCAGCTTCACCAAATCACATGCCCGGAGCTTGCTGTCGATCGCGAGATCGAACAAGGCAAGATCCCGAATCTTTCCGGCCAGTTGCAGGCGAATCCGAATCGCCCAGATGTCGCGGAGCCGCAGCGGGGCCTTCTGCCCGGTGAGCTTGCCTTTGTTCCAAGGTTCGCGACGCTGGGCCAACGTGTCGTTCGTATTCATGGCGGACTCCTACCGTGGTGGTGGAGCCTTCAATCCTGCGCTCATGTTGC
>JANXZP010000140.1 GCA_025355485.1 Pseudomonadota bacterium | reverse complement strand
GGCCTTCACCTGCGAGAACTCCAGCACCAATGCGCGACCGCCGATTTTCAGCACGCGCCGCATCTCGCGCAATGCGGCTGGCTTGTCGGTGACGTTGCGCAGGCCGAACGCGATCGTGACCAGGTCGAAGCTTCGATCCGGGAACGGCAGCGCCTCGGCGTTGCATTGCACATAGTCGATGCCTGCGACTAGGCCGCGATCGGTGAGCCGGTCGCGCCCGACGCCCAGCATGTCGCCATTGATGTCGCCGAGCACAACGCGCCCGTCTGCACCGACGCGATCGTGCAGCAGCGCCGCGATATCGCCGGTGCCGCCCGCGAGGTCGAGTACCGCATCGCCACGTTTCACGCCCGAGGTGCCGACGAAGTAACGCTTCCAGATCCGGTGCACGCCGAGCGACATCAGGTCGTTCATGCGGTCGTAACTGCGCGCGACCGAGGTGAACACCTCACCGACGAGTTTCTGCTTCTCGGCGACGGGGACGTCGCGGTAGCCGAAGTGAGTGGTGGGGATCTCGGTGGTGGCGGGTTTGTCGGTCGGGTCGCTCATGCGGCGATTATCGCATTGCGCCCACTCGCTGCCCAATGAAGACTGGATGCGCTTTTCGTCGGGCAGAAAGCTTGCTTGGATCCGACACCCAATCGGCTTTGGTGCGCGTGTACGATGCTTCCTTCGGACACCCCGGGGATTCCAATGAAGCATCTTCATCTGATTGTCATCGGCTTGTTATTGGCGACTGCTCAGTCGGCGTCGTTTGCTGCCGACGCCAAGCCGGTAGTTGCCGGCAGTGCGTCTAGCACCGTTGCCACGAATGAGTCGCTTCGCGTGAAGAACGCTGCGCTCATGGAACAGGCGACACGCGACCAGGAAGAGACGCACAGGAGGAACCTAGAACTGATTGCGCGTACCGAAAGGAATATCGGGCGACAGGAGAAGGACATGGCCAGGTTCGAAAAGATCCTCGACACATGGGATCGCCAGCAGGCGCAGTACCAGAAATATCTGGACTCGCTGCCTGCAGCAAGACCCGCAACGCGATAGCCCTACTGACGATTGAAATCCTTCAACTAAACCAACGAGGGATCTCGATGAAAAAGTTTGGCGGTTACTTTGTGTTCTTCGGGATCGGCTCGATCCTGCTCCACTTTGTCGGCCTGCAATTCTTTCTGATGTCGTGGATCGGCTCTTGGGGAGAGATGACTGCCTGGGAGATCCGGATCGCATTCGTGGTCATCGGCGGATTGATGGTCTGGTGGGTGAAGCGCAACGAGTACGTCTGATTCATCGATCCCGACACACGAGCGCATGCCGGCAGGCATGCGGGCCTTGCCACCAGAGCCGGTGAAGAATGCCGGACGACATCCCGCCATGCCGCGAATCGGCATTGACCATCGCCATCGAACGGAGCCAACCGTGAAACGAATCGTCTTTGCACTTGCGTACATGCTCATCGCATCCGCCGGTGCGCATGCCCAGCAACAGGCCGCCACCGCAACGCTGAAGCCGGCCGAATCGCTGCTGGTGCCTTCCTATCCGGGCGATACGCCATGGAAGCAAATCACCAATGCGAAGAACAACCAGGGGCAACTCGTCGAATGGATTCCTTCCGACCAGAGTCCCGATAACATCAAGGACATCCTGACCGAGCAGGTTTTCCTCCAACTGAAGAGTGAAAGCCCGGCGATGTTCCTGAGCGGCTTTCTCAAGCGGGTGGGCGACGCCTGCGAGCGTGCTCGTACCAACGGACCGAAGGAAGCGAGCGAGAACGGATACCCCATCGCGTATGCTCAAGCCTATTGCACGAACCAGAAAGGCGCCGGCAAGGATGTCGACATTTTCGTCAAGGTCATCGGCGGCAACGACGCCCTGTACGTCGTGCAAAGGGAATTCCGGCGGCCCGCGCGACCGGGAGCCACTCCGGGTGTGACATCGTTCTCATCGGATCAAATGGGCGAAATGACGTCGCGCCTGAAAGCCCAGAGCGTCGCGAACCGATTCCTCGCAGACAAGGTCCGGTTGTGCCCGCCATCGATGGACGCAAATCAATGTGATGGTTCCAGCCTGTCCGCCGAGAAGGCGCCCGGACCCGGATCCGCCAGTCCGTCAGTCGCTTCATCGTCTCCCGGACCGACCTCGTCCTCGCCGTTCACCGAGGGGAAGTCAACCGCCGATGAAATCAAGGTGGCCCTTGGGAAGCCAAGCCACGAGGACCACAATCCAGACGGCCGCTTCGTCTATATCTACGATGCCTCGAGTGGAGGCATGACCGCGTATCTGTTCGACAGCAAGGGCGTACTCATCAGAATCCGTCGCTACGCAATGACGCACTAGCGGAACGAAAACCACGACCTGTTCGCCTTGCATGCGATCGCGCGTATCTTCATCGGCCATAAGTCCACGGAGCCAGCCATGAACGAACTGCCCAAACTGATGCCGACCAGTGCCAGCGCCGAGACGTTCGGCGGCGTCACCTACCACATCGATGGCGAGCTGGTGCCGGTGTTGACCGTCGACGTGTCGAAAACACCGGTGTATTTCGAGCACCATATCCTGTTGTGGAAGCACACCGCGATTCAGATCGGCCTGCGGCCGATGAAAGGTGCGCTCAAACGCATGATGGCGGGCATGCAGGTGTTCGTCACCGAAGCCAGCGGCGCGGGCATGATCGCGTTCAGCCGCGACGGCGCGGGCCACATCGTTCCGATCCATCTCGAAAAGGGACAGGAGCTGCACGTGCGCGAGCACCAGTTCCTCGCCGCGACCGGCAGCATCGACTACACATTCGAGCGCGTGAAGGGCGTCGCCAACATGATGTTCGGCGGCACCGG
>JANXZP010000121.1 GCA_025355485.1 Pseudomonadota bacterium | reverse complement strand
CGAAATACAACCTCAACTACGTGACCATGGATGGCGACATCGGCTGCATGGTCAACGGCGCCGGACTCGCGATGGCGACGATGGACGTGATCAAGCTGTCGGGCGGCGAGCCGGCGAATTTCCTCGACGTCGGCGGCGGCGCGACGAAAGAACGGGTCACCGAGGCATTCAAGTTGATCCTGTCGAGCGACAAGGTGCGCGCGATCTTCGTGAACATCTTCGGCGGCATCGTGCGTTGCGACATGATCGCCGAAGGCATCATCGCGGCGGTCAAGGAAGTCGACGTGAAAGTGCCGGTGGTCGTGCGCCTGGAAGGCACCAATGTCGAAGCCGGCAAGGACCTGTTGAAAAATTCTGGCTTGGCGATCATTGCGGCCGACGACATCAATGACGGCGCGAAGAAAGTCGTGGCTGCTGCGAAGAATGGAGTTGCGAAATGAGCGTTCTGGTCGACAAGAACACGAAAGTCATAGTGCAGGGTTTCACCGGGCAGCAAGGCACCTTCCACGCCGAGCAGATGCTCGACTATGGCACCAAGATCTGCGGCGGCGTGACGCCGGGCAAGGGCGGGCAGGAACACATCGGCCTGCCGGTATTCAATACCGTGCAGGATGCGGTGGACGACACCGGTGCCGACGCGAGCGTGATCTACGTGCCGCCGCCGTTCGCTGCCGACGCAATCCTCGAAGCGGCCGATGCCGGCATCCGCGTGATCGTCTGCATCACCGAGGGCATCCCGGTGCTCGACATGCTGCGCGTGAAAAACGCGCTGCGGCAATACGAAGATGTCTGGCTGATCGGGCCGAACTGCCCCGGCATCATCACGCCAGGCGAGTGCAAGATCGGGATCATGCCCGGCCACATCCACAAGCCGGGCAACGTCGGAATCGTGTCGCGTTCGGGCACGCTGACGTATGAAGCCGTGCACCAGACCACGCAGGCCGGACTCGGCCAGAGCACCTGCATTGGCATTGGCGGCGACCCGATCCAGGGCATGAACTTCATCGACTGCCTGAAATTGTTCCAGGACGATCCGCATACCGACGGCATCATCATGGTCGGCGAAATCGGCGGCAGCGCGGAAGAGGAAGCAGCCGAGTTCATCGCCGATTACGTGACCAAACCCGTCGTCGGTTTCATCGCTGGCGCGAGCGCGCCCGCGGGCAAACGCATGGGTCATGCCGGTGCGATCGCGTCGGGCGGCAAGGGCACCGCAGCAGGGAAGTTTGCTGCGCTCGAAAAGGCTGGCGTGATCACGGTGAAATCGCCGGGCGATCTTGGCGTCACACTCGCGGCGCGGATGAAGAACACGAAATAAAGAACGTTACGTGCGCATCGCGCTCGCCCAGTTCGATTTCCCGGTCGGCGCGGTGACGGCCAACGCCGAGCGCATCGTTGCGTTGATCGTCGAAGCGCGCGACGTGCATCGCGCCGATGTCGTGTTGTTTCCCGAACTGGCATTGTCGGGTTACCCACCTGAAGACCTGTTGCAGCGGCCGGATTTTCTCGCAGCCTGCGAAGCGGCGCTCGCGCGGATCGCGGCTGCGACGCATGGCATCGTCGCAGTCGTCGGCCATCCGGAATCCGCCGGCGCAGTCGTGTTCAACTCCGCCAGCGTGCTGCGCGACGGCTGCATCGAACGAACGTATCGCAAACGCGAGTTGCCGAACTACGCGGTGTTCGACGAGCGCCGCTATTTCGCTTCCGGCGACGAGACGTGCGTCTTCAGTGTCGATGGTGTCAGCGTCGGCCTGGTGATCTGCGAAGACCTCTGGTTCGCCGAGCCGCTGGCTGCGACCGTCGCGCTCGGTGCGCAGGTCGTGTTGGTGCCGAACGCGTCACCGTTCGAACGCGACAAAGCTGCGCAGCGCGATGCCCTGCTCGCGCAGCGCGTGCAGGAATCAGGCGTTGCGATCTCCTACCTCAACGTCGTCGGCGGCCAGGACAGCCTCGTGTTCGATGGCGCGTCGTGCCTTGCCGATGGCGATGGCCGCATCCATCCTGCGGCGGCGGCGTTCGAAGACCATCTGCTGGTCGCGGATTTCGACCCGGCCACACGGTGTTTCGAGCGCGTCGAATGGCCCGTCGAGACCGACGAACAACGCGCCGCGCTCGCGTATCGCGCGATCGTGCGCTGTACGCGCGATTACCTGCACAAAAACGGCTTCAAGCAAGCCGTGCTCGGGCTTTCAGGTGGCGTGGATTCGGCGCTGGTACTCGCGCTCGCGGTCGATGCGCTCGGCGGCGACAACGTGCTCGCGGTGCGGTTGCCGTCGCGCTACACATCGGATCTCAGCAACGATCTTGCAACCGAGCAAGCGCAGAAACTCGGTGTGCGCATCGAGACGTTGCCGATCGAAGCGCCGTTCACCGGTTTTCTCGAAACGCTTGCGCCGCTGTTTGCCGGATTGCCTGCGGACGTGACCGAGGAAAACCTGCAGTCGCGCTGCCGTGGCGCGCTGCTGATGGCGCTGTCGAACAAGACCGGGCGCCTGCTGCTGACGACCGGCAACAAGAGCGAATACGCGGTTGGCTACGCGACGATCTACGGCGATATGTGCGGCGGCTTCGCGCCGATCAAGGATCTGTACAAGACCGAGGTCTATGCGCTGTGCCGCTGGCGCAATGCGCAAGGCGCTGGCGGAATCATTCCCGAAGCGGTGATCGAGCGCGAGCCGTCGGCGGAATTGCGCGAGAACCAGACCGACCAGGATTCGCTTCCGCCGTACGACGTGCTCGATGCGATCCTGTTCCGCGACATCGAACTGGAGCAATCGCGTGCGGAGATCATCGCCGCGGGGTTCGACGCCATGACCGTGGATCGGGTGCTGCGTCTGGTGCGGATCAGCGAATGGAAACGCCAGCAATCCGCGCCAGGCCCGAAGGTGTCGCGCCGCGCGTTCGACCGCGAGCGGCGTTATCCGATCACGTCGGGGAATTATTGAATCGTGGCGTCATTGAACCCGTGCGCTGCAACGCACGGGTTCGTCGTACGTTACTGCCCGCCAGCGAACGGATTGAGCGAGCTGATGATGCCCCTGCCGCGCGGCCAATGTCCGCTCAGCCACGGATGGTCGGGATGGTTCTGCTGCAGCACGCGCTTGGCGTCGTCGGCCAGCTTGGTATCGCCCAGGCGCGTGTAGGATTCGGCCATCAACGCCAGCGCATCGCCGTCGTAGGAGCTTTGCGGGAAATTGACGATCACGTACTGGCCGCGATTGGCAGCGGCGACGTAGGCCTTGCGGCTGAGGTAGAACAGGCCGACGCCGATCTCGTGCTTGGCCAGTTCCTCGCGCAGGAAGACCATGCGCTGGCGCGCGTCCGGTGCGTAGCGGCTGTTCGGGAAACGGCGCAGCAACTCGGCGAAGTCGTTGAAGCTCTGGCGCGGCGAACCCTGGTCGCGCTGGCTGCGGTCGAGCCGTGCGATCCGCGCGAGCAGCTGCCGGTCGCGGTTGAAATCGATCAATCCGCGCATGTAGTAGGCGTAATCCACATGCCGGTGGGTAGGGTAGGTGCGGATGAAGCGATCGACGGTCGAGGTCGCATCGTCGAACTTGCCGTCCTTGTACTGCGCGTAGGCCAGGTCGAGCTGCGCCTGCTCGGTGTAAGGCCCGTACGGGAAGCGCGAAATCAAGCGCTTGTAGGTGGTCTGTGCGGCGCCCATGTTGCCGTTTTCCAGCGACTGGTGGCCGAGCGCATAGAGTTGCTCGACCGGCAGGGTCTCGGTCTTCGCCTCGGTGTGGCCGAACAGCTTGGGCATGTGCAACCGCGCGCAACCGCTGCCGGCGAGCATAAAGGCCATGAGCAGGATCAGCAGCAGCGAACGGGTCGGGCTGTAGTGTCGGGTCATCGGTTGCGATCGGCGGCAACGCCGCGCAGGGCGGCAAGGACGCAGATAATAGCCCAAACTATCCGGTCTGGCCCACGCCATCCTTACCGAGACACTGCGCGCATGCACGAAGAAATCGACGACGACGACCTGCCTGACACCGCGCAGGCCGCCGAATCCTTGCGTGCGATCGTGCCGCTGGGGGCCGCGGGACGGCGTTTCGACCAGGCGCTGGCCGAGCTGTTTCCCGACTACTCGCGTTCGCGGCTGGCTGAATGGATCAAATCCGGCGACGCGCTGCTCGATGGCGCGGCTCGACGCCCGCGCGATCCGGTGCGTGGTGGCGAAACGGTGACGCTGAAGGCGCTGCCGAGTATCGAAACCCGCGCACTCGCCGAAAACATCCCGCTGACGATCGCGTATGCCGACGCCGATGTGCTGGTCATCGACAAGCCAGCGGGACTCGTGGTGCATCCGGGCGCTGGCAATCCGCACGGCACGCTCGCCAATGCGCTGCTGCATTACGATCCGAAACTCGTCGAAGTGCCGCGTGCCGGCATCGTCCATCGACTCGACAAGGACACCTCGGGCCTGATGGTCGTCGCGCGCAACCTGCGCGCTCACGCGTCGCTGGTGGAACAACTTTCCGCGCGCGAAGTGCATCGGCAATATGTCGCGGTCGCGATGGGTCCGATGATCGCGGGTGGAACGGTGACCGCGCCGATCGGCCGCCATCCGACCGATCGCGTGCGCATGGCGGTGGTCAAGAACGGACGCGACGCGATCACCTACTATCGCGTGCGCGAGCGCTTCCGTTCGCACACCCTGATCGAATGCAGGCTCGAAACCGGGCGCACGCACCAGATCCGCGTGCACATGGCGCACGTGAAGCACCCGCTGGTTGGCGACCCGGTGTACAGCCGTCTGGCGAATCCGCGCGGCGCCAGCGCCGAATTGACCGAAATGCTGCGCGGTTTCCGCCGCCAGGCGTTGCACGCGGAAAAACTTGCGTTCGCGCATCCGGCCAACGGCGAGACGATCACCGTCGAAGCCGATGCGCCGGCCGACATGCAGGCATTGATCGCAGCGTTGCGTGCGGACAGCGCGATGCACAAGCTCTAGCGTGCCATCTGCATGATCGCAGGCGATCGCGAGCGATTCCGGGCCAGCGTGCAGATGGCCGAATGGCCCGCGCCATTGCGCGTGCATGCGTTCACCACGCTACGCGGTCCGGCCGGCGCGTCGATCGCGCCATTCGACAGCTTCAATCTCGGCATGCACTGTGGCGACGATGCGGCGGCTGTCATGCGCAATCGCGATGCGCTCGTCGAACACCTGGGCCTGCCTTCACGACCGCGCTGGCTGCGGCAAGTGCATGGTACGGCGGTCGTGTCCTGTGACAACGAAGCGTGCGCCGACGAGCCTGAAGCCGATGCCGCCGTCACAACGAAACCTGGCATCGTGCTCGCGACCCTCACCGCCGACTGCCTGCCGGTGCTGTTCTGCAGCGAAGACGGCGGCGTGATCGGCGCCGCGCACGCGGGTTGGCGTGGGCTCTCGGCGGGCGTGCTCGAAAACACGATCGCGTCGATGCGGACACCGCCAGAAAAAATCCTGGCATGGCTCGGCCCAGCGGCTGGTCCGCAATCCTACGAAGTTGGCGATGAAGTGCGCACGGCATTCGTGGACATCGATCCTCATGCGGCTTCCGCATTTGCGGCGACGCGGCGCGGGCATAGCCTCTGCGATCTGTATGCGCTGGCGCGACTGCGCCTGGCGAACGTTGGGGTGACGGCTGTTTTCGGCGGCGACCAGTGCACGATCTCCGATCCACGGCGGTTTTATTCATACCGTCGCGATGGGCAAACGGGCCGCATGGCCAGCTTGATCTGGATCAACAGGTAGTCATCAAGCGCTTGATATTTTCCATGACGGGCCGCATCCATCGGTCATTGGCGGAGGTTTCGCCACACCATTGGAGCATGTCATGCGAATGGACAAACTGACTTCGCGTTTCCAGCAGGCGCTCGCCGATGCGCAATCGCTTGCGGTCGGGCGCGACCACAATGTCATCGAGCCGGCGCACCTGCTGGTCGCGTTGATCGACCAGCCCGAAGGCAGCACCAAGCCCTTGCTCGCGCAGGCCGGCGTCAACGTCGCGACCTTGCGTGCGCG
>JANXZP010000107.1 GCA_025355485.1 Pseudomonadota bacterium | reverse complement strand
GGCAGGTTTTCCTTGCCGAGGAAAGTCAGCAGCTCGCCCCATGATTTGTAGGTCGGCGCGGCGATCTTCGGGATTTTCTGGTGCGAGAGCGAGTCGCGATAATTTTCGACCGCGATTTTCTTGCCGCGCACTTCGTATTCGGTGACCTCGTCGGTGATCGACTTCAGGCGCGCGGGCCATTCGCGCAGCGACTTGAGCGATTCGGAGGTGAGCGCGTGGATCGCGTCGTTGTAGCGCTGGCGAAGGGTCAACAGCGTACGGTCAGGTGAACCTTTCGCGCCGACTGGCGCGCCGGTCACCACCGCCGGCACGGCGGGCGACGGACTGTCGACTTCGATCGCGCCAGGTGGAGTTGGCCCGTGGCCGGGGCCGACATCGTCGAGGTCGTACAGCGCCAACTGCTTCGGCAACTTCGGATCGCCGATCTCATGCAACGCCTGCCAGAACGCCTGCGCGCGGTCGGCAGCTTCGGCCTGCCTGTCAATGCTGGCGTTGATCGCGCGGCCCTGCTCGGCGATCTCGGCGAGGTAGCGCGTGCGTGCGCCGGGAATCAGCACGGTCGCACGCGGCTCCTTCAGTGTCGTGTCGAGGTGCGGCGTCCATTTCTCTGCGGGCAGATGCAGCTTCTCGCGCAGCAGCCGGCACAAATTCGAGAACATCCAGCTGATGCCGGGATCGTTGAACTGGCTGGCGATGGTCGGATACACCGGCACGTCTTCGTCCGCTGTCTTGAACGCGACGCGATTGCGCTTCCACTGCTTGCGCACGTCGCGCAGCGCGTCTTCGGCGCCGCGCTTGTCGTACTTGTTGAGCACGATCAGCTCGGCGAAATCGACCATGTCGATCTTCTCGAGCTGGCTCGCCGCGCCGTAATCGGACGTCATCACGTACATCGGGAAATCGACGAGGTCGACGATCTCCGAATCCGACTGGCCGATGCCGGCGGTCTCGACGATCACCAGGTCGTAGCCAAGGCCTTTCAGGAATCCGATGCAATCCTTGAGTACCGCATTGGTCGCGACGTTCTGCCGGCGCGTGGCCATCGATCGCATGTATACGCGGTGGCTGCGCAGCGAGTTCATGCGGATGCGGTCGCCGAGCAAGGCGCCGCCGCTGCGGCGACGGGTCGGGTCGACCGAGATCACCGCGATGCGAATGCCTGGGAAACTCGCCAAAAAACGGTTCAACAGTTCATCGGTGACCGACGACTTGCCCGCGCCACCAGTGCCGGTGATGCCGATGACGGGAGTCTTTCCGCCCGCAAGTTGCCATTGCTTGCGCAGGTGAGCGAGTTCGGACTCGGAATAGATGCCGTCCTCGATCGCGCTCAGTACTCGGCCGATGCCGATCTCATCGTCGATGCCGGGAGATTTATTGCCTTGTGCTGCATCGCGCGCGGCCTGCTCGCGCGCTTGCGCGGCGCGTGCGACCACGTCCTCGATCATCTCCACCAGGCCCATCTTCATGCCATCGTTGGGGTGGTAGATGCGCTCGACGCCGTAGGCTTCGAGCTCGCGGATTTCCTCGGGGGTGATCGTGCCGCCGCCACCGCCGAACACGCGGATGTGGCCGGCGCCGCGTTCGCGCAGCATGTCGACCATGTACTTGAAGTACTCGACGTGGCCGCCTTGGTAGCTCGACAACGCGATCGCATCGGCGTCTTCATGCAACGCTGCGCGCACCACGTCCTCGACGCTGCGGTTGTGGCCAAGGTGGATCACCTCCGCACCCTGCGCCTGGATCAGCCGGCGCATGATGTTGATCGCGGCGTCGTGGCCGTCGAACAGGCTCGCCGCCGTCACGAAGCGCAATGGGCTGGCTTCGGGATTGGCGTCGCTGGCGGGCGCGTTGCCGCGGTCGATCGAGGACGGATTGGGCGAGCTCATCGGTACTCCGATGCAGGTCTTGAGCGGGATGGCTCAATTGTAACGCGCGCCCCAGGCGAGCGCCGCCTGCTTGCGAACCAGACTACGTCGTCGTGCGCCGGATCGTGCTTGCTACACTTCCCAGCTTGTTCACGACTGACTCTTCCGGGTGCAGCCCTAATGTCCGATCTTCCCACTCGAATTCCCGCCGGCGCTATCGACCGCGATGCGGGCGAACGCGATTACCGACGCGCGCGCGAATGTCTTGCTGCGAACAATCTCGATGGCGCCGCGCGCTGGCTCGAGCTCGCAGCGACGAACGAGCACCCGGCGGCATTGACCGAACTGGCGATCCTGCATCTGCATGGCTTCGGTCGCGAGGCGAATCCTGCGCATGGGGCGGAATTGCTGCTGCGCGCCGAGCAAGCAGGCGGCATTCCGGAAACCTCGTACCTGCTAGCGCAGATCGCACTCGGCGGCATGGTGTTGCCACGCGATCCTCCGCGCATCGACGCCTGGCTGGCCGACAGCGCGCGTCGTGGGTATCCGGCTGCACTGCGCGTCGCAGCGTTGCTGTTCGGACAACGAAATGAAGCCGTGTATCAACAGGCGGCCGTGGCCTGCCTGCAACGCGCGACCGATGCGCGCGATCCTATCAGCGCAACATTGCTGGCCGATCGCCTGCACGCCGGCCGTGGTGTAGCGCGCGACGTGGCGCTGGCGCTGGATCTTGCGAGTGAGTTGCGCGCGATGGGCATTCCGGTCGAACTACCCGAGTCTGATGGCGGTGCCGACTCTTCGAACACTGATTCCGCGATCGAACCACCGTGGGATGCTCTGCACATCGATGCGGCGACGCAGCCGGACATTGAGCGCCATTGCAAATCACCCGTAATCGCGACCTGCGACGACTTGCTCAACGACGAGGAATGCCGCTATCTGATCTATTCGGGCGCACGTTTTCTGGAGCGATCGCAGGTGTTCCATCCTGTCACCGGGCAGCCGCTGGAAGACGATGTGCGTACGAGCCATAACATGAGTTTCGTGCCAACCATCGACGATATCGGCGTGCGCATCCTGCAAACACGCATGGCGCAGGTGGCCGGAATCGATCTTGCCAACTGTGAACCGCTGTCATTGCTGCGCTACGAAATCGGAGACCAGTACCGCCCGCACCGCGATTATTTTCCCCCTTCCGCGCCGGAACTTGCGCAGCCCGGCGGACAACGCCACAGCACAGTTTGCGTCTATCTCAATGCCGTGCAGCAAGGCGGCGAGACCGTATTCCCGAACCGCGATGTCACGGTTCAGCCCAGGCGTGGACGCGCGGTGATGTTTTGCAACCTGCACGCCGACGGCAGCGCCGACCCGCACAGTTTGCACGCAGGTTTGCCGGTGCTGGCCGGTGAAAAATGGCTGGCTTCGTGCTGGATCCGCGTGAATCCGTTGCGATTGTTCTGACGCGACCAACCCCGACGGTCGCTGAACCGCTTTCACGCCTGGTCAACGTCACCGGGCCTCCTATCGTTGTTGTCGTGTGTCGGGGTGCAAGCTGTTGCGCCGACCGGCATCACCATCCATGAATGGAGGAACCGACCGTGACGATTCGTACGCTTGCATTGATCGGACTGCTGGGCTTTGGCGCTACCGCAACTGTCTACACGCCTCCGGCCGAGGCACGCACTTTCATCAGCCTCCATATCAACACCGCCCCACCGCCACCGCGGTACGAGCGCGTCGTCGTCCGCGAAGGCTACGTCTGGTCGCCGGGCTACTGGCGCTGGGATGGACGCCGCCATGAGTGGGTCGAAGGCTACTGGTTGCGTGGGCGCCCCGGCTACGCATGGGTCGGTCCGCGCTGGGAGCAATACAACGGTGGCTGGCGCTTCCATGAGGGCTATTGGAATCACGGTGAAAGCCATTGGGACCACGACCACGATCGTTTCCACCACGATCACGATCACTGGCGCCATCACTGAGGCCTTGCAAGCTGATCACCCGAAAACCCCGGCCGCACGCCGGGGTTTTCATTTGTGCGATCCATCACATCACCGCGAACAGCCCCTGGAACGAGGCGGCATGCCGATCGCACGCCGTGGACGACGCACTGCGTCGCACTGGGATAAAATGCCCGGCTTCCCCGTCCATTACGGGTCGTCGGTGGCCAGCGGGCCGCCTGTCCGTCGCACGTCATCCATCCCGGAGTTCGCAATGATTTTCGAAACCCTCGCCAAGCATGGCCATGAGGAAGTGGTGTTCTGCCACAACGCCGATGCCGGCCTGAAAGCCATCATCGCCATCCACAACAGCGTGCTCGGTCCGGCGCTCGGCGGCCTGCGCATGTGGCCTTATGCGACCGAACAGGACGCATTGAACGACGTGCTGCGCCTCTCGCGCGGCATGCCCTACAAGGCGGCCGTGTCGGGCCTGAATCTCGGCGGCGGCAAGGCAGTCATCTGGGGCGACCCGAACAAGGACAAGTCCGAGGCGCTGTTCCGCGCGTTCGGTCGTTTCGTGAATTCACTCAACGGTCGTTACATCACCGCCGAGGACGTCGGCATCGATGTCAACGACATGGAATACGTGTTCCGCGAAACCGATTACGTGACCGGCGTGCACCAGGTGCATGGCGGCTCGGGCGACCCGTCGCCATTCACCGCCTACGGCACCTTGCAGGGCCTGATGGCGGCATTGCAGGTCAAGTACGGCCACGAGGAAGTCGGCAAGTTCTCCTACGCCGTGCAGGGCGCTGGCCATGTCGGCATGAATTTCATCAAGTTGCTGCGCGAACAGGGCGCGAAGGTGTTCGTCACCGACATCAACCAAACGCTGGTGCAGAAAGCCGTGGACGACTACGGCGCCGAAGCGGTTGCGCTCGACGCGATCTACGACACCGATGCGGACGTGTATTCGCCTTGCGCGCTGGGTGGTACCGTCAACGAGCCGACCCTGCCGCGCCTGAAGTGCAAGATCATCTGCGGCGCGGCGAACAACCAGCTCGCGACCGAATCGATCGGCGACGAGCTCTCCTCGCGCGGCATCCTGTACGCACCCGATTACGCAGTGAACGCGGGTGGTTTGATGAACGTATCGCTGGAAATCGACGGCTACAACCGCGAGCGCGCGATGCGCATGATGCGCACGATCTATTACAACCTCGGCAAGATCTTCCACATTGCCGATCGCGACGGCATCCCGACCTACAAGGCCGCCGACCGCATGGCGGAGGAACGCATCGACCTGATCGGCCGCGTCAAGCTGCCGTACATGGGCCAGCCGCGTTTCCTCGGCCGCATGCGTCACGGCTGATAGACACTCATGCGAACCTTTCCGCTTGGCGAAGAGATCGATGCATTGCGCGACGCGGTGCGTCGCTTTGCGGAAGCGGATATCGCGCCGCGCGCGGAACAGATCGACCACGACAATCTGTTCCCTTCCGACCTGTGGGAAAAACTCGGCGCACTCGGTTTGCTCGGCATCGCGATCCCGGGCGAGTTCGGCGGCTCGGACATGGGCTTCCTCGCTCACCTCGTGGCGATGGAGGAAATCTCGCGCGCTTCGGGCTCGGTCGGATTGAGCTACGGCGCGCACTCGAACCTGTGCGTGCAGAACCTCTACCACAACGGCAATGACGCGCAGCGTCGCAAGTATTTGCCGAAATTGTGCAGCGGTGAATGGAAGGGCGCGCTCGCGATGAGCGAACCTGGTGCCGGTTCCGATGTCGTCGGCTCGATGCAATGTCGCGCCCAGCTTCGTACTGATGCGGTGCGCGGCGACCACTGGATCGCCAACGGCAGCAAGATGTGGATCACCAACGGCCCCGAGGCCGACGTGGCGGTCGTGTACATGCGCACCGCGGGCAAGGAAGCGGGCAGCAAGTGCATGACAGCGTTTATCGTCGAGAAGGAAATGAAAGGATTCTCGACGGCGCAAAAGCTCGACAAGCTCGGCATGCGCGGTTCGAACACCTGCGAGCTGGTGTTCGCCGATTGCGCGATTCCTGCGGCGAACGTGCTCGGCGAGGTCCATCACGGCGTGAAGGTGCTGATGTCGGGCTTGAACACCGAACGCCTCGTACTGACCGGCGGCCCGCTCGGACTGATGCAGGCCGCGCTCGACGCCGCCCTGCCCTATGTGCGCGAGCGCAAGCAGTTCGACGCCGCCATCGGCACCTTCGGAATCATGCAGGCCAAGATCGCCGACATGTACACCGCGCTTCAGTCCTCGCGCGCGTTCGCCTACCAGGTCGCGCGCGATTTCGATGCGGGCCATCGCTCGCGCATCGATGCTGCATCGTGCCTGCTGCATGCGTCCGAAGCCGCGGTACAGGTCGCGCTCGAAGGCATCCAGGCGCTCGGCGGCAATGGCTACATCAACGAATACCCGACCGGGCGCATCCTGCGCGACGCCAAGCTGTATGCGATCGGTGCCGGAACGAATGAGATCCGGCGCATGTTGATCGGGCGCGAGTTGTTCAACGAGAAAAGCTGAGCCACGGCTGTTTGCCGCACTGCAACACGAAGCCGTATGATGCTGGTTCGCTAACCACACTCAATGCGCCGGTTGCCATGCCGGTCGCCCGACCGGAGCATCTGTCATGACGCACGTAGTGATCGTCGGTGCCAAGCGCACCGCCATCGGTTCTTTCCTGGGCCAGTTCACCGGCGTACCGACCACGACGCTCGGGGCGACCGCGATCGGCGCTGCGCTCGCGCAATCCGGCATCGCTGCGGCGGATGTCGATGAAGTGCTGATGGGTTGCGTGCTGCCGGCCGGCCTCGGCCAGGCGCCCGCGCGGCAAGCCGCGATCGCCGCCGGAATTCCGAAATCCGCCGCCTGCACGACCCTCAACAAGGTCTGCGGTTCGGGGATGAAAGCGATCATGTTCGGGCACGACATGATCAAGGCCGGTTCGGCCGCGGTCGTCATTGCTGGCGGCATGGAGTCGATGACCAATGCGCCGCATCTGTTGAAGGGCTCGCGCACCGGCATCCGCTACGGCAGCGGCGAAATGCTCGACCACATGGCTTGGGACGGGCTGACCAATCCCTATGATGGCCTGTCTATGGGCGTGTTCGCCGATGCGACCGCCGACAAATACGGTTTCACGCGCGAGGCGCAGGACGCGTTCGCAATCGAATCGGTCAAGCGCGCGCAGGCCGCGATCGCTTCCGGCGCATTTGCCGATGAAATCGTTCCGGTCAAGGTTTCCACGCGCAAGGGCGAGGTCGAATATTCAACCGATGAGCAACCTGGCAAGTCCGACATCGCGAAAATCCCGACCCTGAAACCGGCATTCCGCAAGGATGGAACCGTGACAGCGGCGAGTTCGTCGAGCATTTCCGACGGCGCGGCCGCGACGATCCTGATCAGCGAGGACGAAGCGACCAAGCGCGGCCTGAAGCCACTGGCGCGTATCGTCGGCCATGCGACGCATGCGCAGCAGCCAGAGTGGTTCACCACCGCGCCGGTCAGCGCGATCCAGGGCGTGCTGGACAAAGTCGGCTGGACGGTTGCCGACGTCGACCTGTTCGAGGTCAACGAGGCATTCGCCGTGGTCGCGCTGGCGCCAATCAGGGATCTGGGCATCCCGTACGACAAGCTCAACGTGAATGGTGGAGCTTGCGCCATGGGCCATCCCATTGGCGCTTCGGGCGCCCGACTCGTGGTGACCCTGATCAGCGCATTGCGGCACCGTGGCTTGCGTCGCGGCGTGGCAGCGCTGTGCATCGGGGGCGGCGAAGCGACCGCGATTGCGGTCGAGATTCCTGAATAACGACCGGGTGCAGGCAAGAGCGTGACAGGGATTGCTTGACACGCTGGCGCTACATGCGATCATGTAGGGACGTGCGCGCTGCGCGCGTGCCCAAACTTTACCTAACGCAAATTGACGAGGAAGTGCACATGTCCATCAACAA
>JANXZP010000105.1 GCA_025355485.1 Pseudomonadota bacterium | reverse complement strand
TCGAGCTACGTGGCCGGGCTGAGTTCACGCACCCGACGGATGCAGGCCGCGAAATGCGCCGCGCCGCCGTCGCGCAGGTCGTCGCGATCCACCGAGGTGATCACCACGTAGCGCAGGCCCATGTCGGCGATCGTGCGCGCGAGGTTGTCGGGTTCGGCCGCATCCGGCGGCTTCGGCCGGCCATGCGCGACGTCGCAGAACGAGCAACGCCGCGTGCACACCTCGCCGAGGATCATGAAGGTCGCGGTGCCGTGGCTGAAGCATTCGTGGATGTTCGGGCACGAGGCTTCCTCGCAGACCGTCACCAGGCGGTTTTCGCGCAGCTTTGCCTTGAGTTTCTGCACCGCATTGCCGGATGGAATGCGCACGCGGATCCACTCGGGCTTGCGCAGGATCGGTGCGCGCTCGTCGAACTTCACCGGGCTGCGCGCGATCTTGCTTTCGCCAATTTGTTTCGCGCCGGGCGTCAACACAGCATCGGACGCGATCACTTGCAGCGGGATGGATTTGGCGGCGTCGGTTGCGGATGCGCTCACGAATGCGACTCGGAAAGAACGGAAAGGGTGTCTGCGTTTTCGGTCTGCCATTCCGGCAACAAGCCAAGCTGCGCCGACAGCGTCGTGACCAGCGCAGGCACCAGCGCAGCAGGGTCGGAAGGGCCGCCCAAGTCTAACACCGAGGTCACCGCTAAGCCTTCGTAGCCGCAGGGATTGATGCGCCGGAACGGTTCCAGGTCCATCGCGACATTGAACGCGAGGCCGTGGAAACTGCATCCGCGCCGCACCCGCAGTCCCAGCGCCGCGACCTTCGCGCCGGCGACGTAAACACCGGGCGCGCCGCAGGTGCGTTCACCGACGATGTTCCAGTCGGCCAACACATCGATCACCGCCTGCTCGATGCGGCAGACGAATTCGCGCACGCCGAGTTTCAGTCGGCGCAGATCGACCAGCGGATACGCGACGATCTGGCCCGGCCCGTGGTATGTCACCTGTCCGCCGCGATCCACCCGCAGCACCGGGATATCGCCCGGCGCGAGCACGTGTTCGGGTTTGCCGGCTTGGCCGAGAGTGAATACCGGATCGTGTTCGACCATCCACAACTCGTCGGCCGTCGATTCGTCACGCGCATCGGTGAACGCCTGCATCGCGCGCCACACCGGTTCGTAGGCGCGACGACCGAGATCGCGAACCAGCCATGTCGCCGGTTTCGCAACGTTCAGATCGTCCACTTCACTTCCGGATGCGCACGTAGGGCTTCATGCGCTGCGTCGTAATCGGTACGGGTTTCGGCGCGGAAGCTGATCGTGACCGACACGAAACGGCCCGCACTCGACGGCCGCATCGATACTGTTTCGTGCAGTACGCTCAAGCCAGCGGTGGCCAGCAGGCGCGGGATTTCACTATCGAGATTCGCCGATGCCGGCCCGAGCGCGGTGATCTCGAACACACCGGGAAATTCAAAGCCCTTGCCCAGCTCACCACCCTGCGGCAGGCCAATGATCGTGTCTGAGGTCCTCATCGCAACATTATCGGGCCGCGGATCGGCAAACCCAAGCCGTCGCACTGGCGTGCACGGCGTGCGCGCCTCAGAATCAGCGCATGCGCCAGAGTCTGCTTCTCACCCTCTTCGTCGTACTGTCATTCGCCCTGTGCGCCGGCAACGCCCGCGCGCAGGATGTGCTCTACCGCTGCGAGTCGGCCGACGGCATCAGCATTCAGGGCAAACCCTGTGCCAAGGGCGTGTCGCAACGCAAGATCGCCGTGCAGCACCCGGTGGACGCTCCGGCGCCGACCGCGCCAGCCACGCCGACCCAGATCGCCTCCTCGCAGCCGACTGCACGCGCGGTGCCACTCGCTCCGGACAGCACGATGCACGGCCCGAACGACCCCTATCCGCTGTGGCAATGCATGCGCGCCGACGGTTCGACCTTCGACAGCCGCGATGGCGTGGCGGGCAAGCAATGGGTAGTCACGCCGGACAAGACCGACGATGCCGCCGATGGCAACGCGATCCCAGCGCCGGCAAAGATCACCGCACTGCCGAAAGGATCGATCGTCCGGCCGATCGAGCAGACCACGATCGCGACCGACGAACCCAAGCCAGACCTCACCCCACCTCCGCCCGGCGCGGCACCGGGCCAGTGGGTCGCCGACCAGTGCGTGCGACTGGAATCGCAGCAGGCCTGCGCGCGCTTTGCCACCCGCCGCGATGCATTGCGCAAACAGATCTACGCGGCCAAACCCAGCGAACGCACGACCTGGGCACCCGAAGAACAGGATCTGACGGCGATGCTGTTCGCCGCGTGCGGGCGCTGATCGCACCGAGTCGATCGGCTGACAACAGCATTCTGAATCGCAGCGAACAGGCGCTGTGTCGTGATTGTATCGGCGCCGATTGCCGGCGCAGAATCGGCGCATGCCGTCCGTCGCCCGCCATCGTCTGGTGATCGTCGTCTTGCTGCTCGGCGCGCTGCTCGCGAGCGATGCGGCGCGCGCGGGCGATGTGACCATTTATCGCTGCGTCGACGCGCGTAACCATGTCACGTTACAGGATCATCCATGCCCGAAGGACGCGCACCAGGACGTGCGGCAGATGATCCGTCCGCAAGATGCGCCACCGCGCCCGCAAGTCGTCGCTGCGGAGAAAGCTGCGACGCCGCCACCGGTGGAAGTGCGCGTGGTGCGCGTGCGCGATCCGCAGCCGCTGTACGAATGCCGCAACCCGGACACCGGAGAAACCTACCTGAGCCAGACCGGCTTTCCCGAGAGCCGCTACGTGCCGTTCTCGACGCTCGGCTACGGCGGCCCCTTTTCCAATCTCGGCCAGCACGCACCGACGCCGCGTGCGCCCGGACGCCTGCCGCATGGCCGTTTCGCGTATCCGCTGATGGTGTATGTCGAAGACACCTGCGTGCGCCTGCCGCAGGACGAAGTCTGCCAGCGCATGCGCGACCGCAACGACGCCCTCGGCACCCTGATCTTCAACGGCCAGCCCAGCGACCGCGAGCGCTACGAACGCGAACGCAAGGGCCTACTCGAGCAGATGCGCGAGGAATGCAGCGCAGCATATTGATGCACACCGCAATAGCGCGGCTGGCTAGACTCTCAGTCGATGTAGTAGGAAATCAGAATTGTCTTGATGCGGCCTCGTGCGACGACAAATCTGATGCAATCCATCGAGTCGTTGCAAAATTCCATGGAA
>JANXZP010000034.1 GCA_025355485.1 Pseudomonadota bacterium | reverse complement strand
GGGCCGATGCTTTCCGACATCGAACTGATCGGCATTCCGCACCGCGTGGTGGTCTCCGAACGCGGCCTTGCGGCGGGCACCTTCGAGTATCGCGCGCGGCGTGCCGCAGAATCGGAAAACCTCGATCACGCCGGGTTGTTGGCGCGTTTCAACAGCGTTCCCTGACCGGATCGAAACATCCGCCCTCACGATAGCGGGCGCAGATGCTTCGCCACATTCGAATCCGCACGCGCGTCTTGCGCGCGGGACGGTTTGTTTCGCGTCCGATGTGGATTAACATCACTGCGTTCCGGCGATACCCGGCCGCTCACACCTTCAAACGGGAAACACCATGTCGATCAATGTCGAAAACCTCTCCGCCAAGGAACTCGCCGCGCTGATCGCCAAGGCCAGCCAGCGCCAGAAGAAACTCAAGAAACGCAAACCCGCCGCGGGCGTGCGCAAGCGCATCAACGCGATCGCGCGCGAAGCCGGCTATACCGTCGCCGAGTTGTTCGGTGGTGGCGCGGCCAAGTCGGCCAGCTCAAGCAAACCGGCCAAGAAAACCCGCAAGTCGGGCAGCGCCGGCAGCAAGGTCGCGCCGAAATACCGCAATCCGGCCAACCCTTCGCAAACCTGGGCCGCGCGCGGCAAGCAGCCGAAATGGATGGTCGCCGAAATCGCCAAGGGCAAGAAACTCGAGGATTTCGCGATCAAGTAATCGCAACCGGTTTCGATGCAAACAAACGCCGGCCTCGCGTCGGCGTTTTCGTTTTGTCGCCGACGCTTGCCGATCATTACGATGAGCCCGGACCAGGCGCATGGCCGATAATTGCCCCTGCATTTTCGGCATTTCCGCCATCCATGGTGTCAGATGCGCCTGCGGAATCGCGCTACGCGATTCCGGCAAACGTGGCGCGGCTTTGCCGCGACCGTTTGCGCAGGAGCGGCGGCGGAGCCCCGTCACCCGCCGCTTCTATCAAATCAGAGATTCCGCCGCGCCGGAATCAGCAAGTTCCCGAACAACACTCCCGCCACCAGCGCGACCAATACCGTCAGCACCGCGACCGCGGTATTCAACCCGAGGATCAGGTCGCGTTCGAGCACGAAAGTCAGGCTGCGGAAACTCACGCTGCCCGGCACCAGCAGAACGATGCCCGGCACGCGTACCAATGCGCCGGGCCGGTTGCTCCAGCGCGCGTAGGCATTGCTCGCGGCACTCACCGCGACGCTGCCGAAGAACACGCCGGCGTCGTTGCCCAATGCCGCGCCCGTCCAGCGGGTGACGCCGTAACCGAAACACGCCGACGCCATCACCAGCGGATAGTCGCGGCGATCGGCGCGGAACAGTACCGCGAATGCATACGATGCGACCAGCAACGCGACCCCCTCGACCCACACCGGCCCCTGGTCGTTGATCGCCTCGTGCGGATGCCAGCCGAGCAGGCGCACGAACTGCATCGCGGCCAGCGTGCCGAAGGTCAGCTTGATCAGCACCGCGAGCGCGCCGCCGAAGCGCGCGGTTCCGGACACCAGATGCTGGCTCGACAATTCCGCGACCGCATTGGTCAGCATCATCCCCGGCATCAACACGATGACCGAAGCGATCACCACCGACTTGGTGGTCAGCGGCAGCCAGAAGGTCGCCACCATCGCCGCGAGGAACGTGGCCATCATCGCCGCGAGCGCTTCCTCGGCTTCCTGTACGCGTGGCCGTCGCACGCCAACCGCATGCAATGCGCCGATCAGCACACCGATCGCGCCGGCGACGGCGATGTCGCCCCAGCCCCTGCGCAACAGACCGGCTACCGAAGCAGCGGACAATCCGTAACTCAGAACCTCGAGCGCGCGCGCGCGCCGTCCGGGCGGACGATCCAGCAGATGCAGCGCCTGCGAACCCGCCGCCAGATCGCTGCGTCCGGCCATCACGTCCTCTGCGATCGCGTCGGCCGCGCACAGCTTGCGCAGATCGGTCGTCCCGGGTTCGAGCCGGATCACCTGGGTGGTGTCGAGCAGCGGCGACTCGGCGCTCGCGTCAGAGAACGACAGGATCATGCCCGTCGGGTTCGACCATGGATTGCAGCGCAGCCCGAGCCGGCGCGCGACCGAACTCACCGCGCCTTCAAGGCGTTGCGCGGTGGTGCCGTAGATGTGCAGGCGCTTCGCAAGCTCGACCACGAAAGCGATGCGGTCGGTGTAGCTGTTGCGCGCGATGGGATCAGCGTTGGCCATTGAATAAGGCGTACCGGTTTGTTGCACGGCCGATCGCCGATGCGACGATCAGACTGGATTGGATCGCGGCGTTGCGCAAGCGCCGTTGCCCGATCAGCGACGATAACCGATCATCGCCGTTTGACCGGCGACGCGCATGCGGATCGGATTCGGCGAACTCCTCTCGATCGGCAGCGCCGCGGCCTGGGCTGCGGGCGTGATCATGTACCGGCGGCTCGGCGAAACCCTGCCGCCGCTGACCCTGAACTTCCTCAAGAACGTGCTGGTGATGGCCCTGCTGTTGCCCATCATCGCGTGGCTGTACGCGGCGCATCCGCCGGCGATGGGCGCCGCCCAGATCGCGCTCGCGATGTTCAGCGGATTGCTCGGCCTGGCACTCGCCGACACCCTGTATTTCGCTGCGCTCAACGCGGTCGGCGCCGGGCGCATGGGCGTGATGGGCAATTTCTACAGCCCGTTCGTGCTGACGTTGTCGTTCGCATTCCTCGGCGAACGCCTGAACGGGATGCAGGGCCTGGGGTTCGCGCTGGTCTCGGCAGGCGTACTGGTGGTCGCGCGGCCGCAGAACGGATGGCGCGGCGCCGATAGCGCGGCGCAACGGCGCGGCGCGCTGCTTGGCGTGGCCTCGATCGCGCTGATGGCGATCGGCATCGTGATGGTCAAGCCGATCCTCGAACGCCAGCCGCTGTTGTGGGTAACCGGGCTGCGCATGCTCGGCGGACTGGGCGGAATGCTGGCGATCGCCGCGCTGCGCGGCCAGTTGTCGCAACTGCTGCCCGGGCGCCGTCGCACGCACTGGCCTACACTGGTGGCCGCCGCCATCGTCGGCCAAGGGTTGGCGATGGTGCTGTGGCTGGGGGGTTACAAATACACCAAGGCTTCGGTCGCCGCGGTCTTGAACGAAAGCGCGTCGGTGTTCATCCTGCTGTTCGCGGCGTGGTGGCTGCGCGAGCCGCTCACCCGGCGCGGCGCGATCGGTGTCACGCTGACATTGAGCGGTGTGGTGTGCATGCTCACCCAAGGGAACTGAGTTTTCGATGAGTACATCGTTCGACATCGACGCCGCCGATAACGCCAGGCCCACCATCGAGGTCGCCTCCGGCCAGCCCGATACGCTGCGTCTGGGCGGCTGCTGGACCTTGCGCTACGCGCCGATGATGGAAGCGCTGGTGATGCGCGCGCGCAGCGCGCGCCAGATCGACGGCACCGGCCTGCAACGGATGGACTCGGCCGGCGCGATGCTGCTCAACCGCCTGCTCGCGCGTTTGTCGCTGGACAAGGACGCCTTGCGGCTGCGCGATGCGCAGCGCGCGCTGATGGCCTACATCGACGCGGTCAGCGCCGACCCGCACACGACCGGGACGAAGGAACTGGGTTTCATCGCGGCGATCGGGCGCTTCGGTTTTTCCGTGCAGGACAGCATCAAGGAAATCCTCGCGCTGATCGCGTTCATGGGGCTGACCCTGAGCGTGATGGTCAAGGTGATCACGCGCCCGTCGCGCTGGCGCATCACGCCCACCGTGCACCACATGGAAGCGGTCGGCCTCGACGCGATGCCGCTGGTGATGCTGCTGTGTTTCCTGGTCGGCGCGGTGCTCGCCTTCCTTGGCGCCACCGTGCTCAAGGATTACGGCGCGCAGATCTTCATCGTCGAACTGGTCAGCTACGCCTTTCTGCGCGAATTCGGCGTGCTGCTCGCCGCGATCCTGCTGGCCGGCCGCACCGCCAGCGCGTTCACCGCGCAAATCGGCGCGATGCAGAACCGCGAGGAGATCGATGCGATCCGCACGCTCGGCTTGGATCCGATCGAACTGCTGGTGATCCCGCGCCTGTTCGCGTTGCTGATCATGATGCCGCTGCTGGGCTTCGTCGGCATGTGCGCGGGCATCCTCGGCGGCGCGGTGGTCGGCTGGCTGGCGCTGGGGATTCCGCTGGATCTGTACTGGTCGCGGTTGAACGAAACCATCGAGCTGCGCCACTTCATCGTCGGCATTTCCAAGGCGCCGATATTCGCCACCCTGATCGCGTTGATCGGCTGCCTCGAAGGCTTCCAGACCCAGGGCACGGCGCAGTCGGTCGGCGAGCGCACGACCTCGGCGGTGGTGCAGTGCATCTCGCTGGTGATCGTGCTCGACGCGATCGCCGCGGTGTTCTTCATGGAGATCAATCTTTGAACGAACCACGCCCGCAGCAGGCGTCCGCGAGCGCGGCCGTCGCGACAGCCGACGACGAGCCCGGCCATCGTCCCGAAGTCGGTTCGGACGACGACCTGGCGATCAGCGTGCGCGACCTGTGCAACGAGTTCGGCGAGCAGGTCGTGCACAAGCACCTGGATCTCGACGTGCGCCGTGGCGAGATCCTCGGCGTAGTCGGCGGCTCGGGCACCGGCAAGTCGGTACTGATGCGTTCGATCCTTGGCCTCAACCGTCCGCTGGCGGGGAGCATCAGCGTGCTCGGCACCGACGCGCTGACCAACGACAAGGACGCGCGCCGGCGGATCGATCTCAACAGCGGCGTGCTGTTCCAGGATGGCGCGCTGTTTTCCTCTTTGACCGTCGCGGAAAATGTCGCGCTGCCGCTCAAGGAACACCACGAGGAAATCGACAACGACCTGCGCGACCAGCTGGTGCGCCTGAAGATCCGCCTCGCCGGCCTGCCCGACAGCGCCGCCGACAAGCTGCCCGCGCAACTCTCCGGCGGCATGCGCAAACGCGCCGGGCTCGCGCGCGCGCTGGCACTCGATCCGGATTTGCTGTTCCTCGACGAACCCACCGCCGGCCTCGATCCGATCGGGGCGGCCGCGTTCGATCAGTTGATCCTCACCTTGCAGCAGGCGCTGGGCTTCACCGTGTTCCTGATCACCCACGACCTGGATACGCTGTATGCGATCTGCAACCGCATCGCGGTGCTGGCCGACAAGCGCGTGCTGATCAATGCGCCGATTTCCGAAGTCGAACAATACGATCATCCATGGGTGCAGGATTACTTCCACGGCCCGCGCGGCCGCGCCGCGCAACGCTCAATCGAAGGCAATAACCCGTGAACACCGCGAAACGCGTTTTCAGCAACACCCAACGGACCGAACGAACGGTCCAGGAGCACTAAGGTGGAAACCAAGGCCAACCATGTCCTCATCGGCGCGTTCACCCTCGCGGTGATCGCCGCGATCCTGCTGTTCATCCTGTGGGCGTCGAAGTATTCGTCCGAGGGTTCGTTCAAGGAATACGACATCGTGTTCAAGCAATCGGTGACCGGGCTGTCGGTCGGCGGCGTCGTGCAGTACAACGGCATCGAGGTCGGAAACGTGCGCTCGATGAAGCTCTCTCCTGACGACGCGCGCCAGGTGATCGCGCGGGTCAGGGTCCGGGCCGACACCCCGATCAGGACCGACACCCAGGTAGAACTCGCCCTGCAGAGCTTCGCGACCGGCGTGGCCTTCATCCAGTTCTCCGGTGGGACGCCAGGCGCCCCGATGCTCGTGCAGACCGATCCGCAACACGTGCCAGTGCTGGTCGCCGAGGAATCTGCATTCCAGAAACTGCTCAGTTCCTCCACCGGCATCGCGGTCACGGCGACCGACGTACTCAATCACATCAACAAGATCCTCAGCGAGGAAAACACCCAGCGCATCAGCAAGACGCTGGCGAACATCCAGGCCGTCACCGATACCGTCGCCGCGCAGCGCCAGGACATCGTCGCGCTGATCAAGAACGGCCGCGAATCGACCGAACGCCTGAATCGCGCGCTGGCCGACGCCGAAAAAACCTTCGCGACCATGGATGGTCAGATCGGGCAGAAACTGCCGGGGATGATGGATCACCTCGACCACTCGCTCGCGCAGCTCGATTCGCTGACGAAGAACGCCGACGACACGCTCAAGAGCAATCGCGGCGCGATCGACAGCTTCGCCAACCAGGGACTGGGCCAGCTCGGTCCAACCCTTGCGCAGTTGCGCCAGGTGCTGCGCGAGATGAATCGCCTGACCGCACGTTTGCAGGAAAACCCCGCCGGCTTCTTGCTCGGCCGCGACAAACCGCAGGAGTTCGTACCCAAATGAGCGCCCATTCTCGTACCGTCCTCCGCACTTTCGTCGCGATCGCGCTGACGCTGCCGTTGATCGGCTGCGGCGGCATATTGCCGAAGAAGGAACCGAACCGGATCATCGCCCCGCAGGTGCATGTCGCGCCCGATCCGGCGTGGCCGCAGGTCGCGTGGCAATTGACTATCGCGCGTCCGACCACCAACGACATGCTCGACTCGCGGCGCATGGCAGTCGTTCCGGCGCCCGGCCAGATCCAGGTTTACAAGGGCGTGGCCTGGGACGACACCGTGCCCGACATCGTGCAGACCGCGATCGTCGAGGCGTTCGAGGACTCCGGGAAAATCCTCGCGGTCGGTCGCCAGACCGGCGGCCTGCACGCCGACTACACGCTGCAACTCGACCTGCGCGATTACCAGGCGGTGTACCACGATGCGGGCAGCCCGCCGGACGTGACCCTCACGATCAACGCCAAGCTCGTCGATTCCACCAGCACCCGCGCGGTCGCCAGCCAGACCTTCCGCGAAGTCGTGCCCGCATCGGCCACTTCGGCGCCGGCCGTTGCGCGGGCGTTCGACAGCGCACTGACATCGATGGTGCACGACATGGTCGGCTGGACGCTGGCCAGCGGGCAACAGGCGCGGATACCTGATCGCAAGCGCTAGCCGCGCAGGCTGGGTCGGCAGGGCGCTGGGTTGATGCAGCCAACCCAGCGTACGCACCGCGACGCGCGATCAATCCTGCTGGCAATCGGCCATCGCGTGCAGGATCTCGCCGAGTTCGAGCAGGCGCAGGTCGCTGCCCGGCGCGCCGATCAGTTGCAACCCAAGCCCGCCGGGCAGCGGCAGGCTCAACGCGGGGCAACCAGCGAGGCTCGCCAGCGCGGTGAAATCGGCGAGGTTCGCCGGTTCGTCCGCGCCGAACGCGGGCGGCGGCGACGGCACCGTCGGCAGCAACAACACGTCGACCGATTCGAGCAGGCGGCGCACCCGCACGACGTGCGCATCGAGCATGCGATCGGCGCGCGCGTAATCCGCGGCGGATTTGCGCTTGGCGTAGTCGAGGAACTCCCACAGCTGCGGTGATGCGCGGGAAAGTTCGTCGCGATGTGCGGCGAGGATTTCGGCTTCCATCAGCAGCAGCGCGGCGCGGCGGGTCTGCGCGATTTCCAGCGGCGCGAGCGCCAACGCGATCGGCAACGTTTCGCCGAATGCCTGCGCGCAACGCTGCATCGCCGCGCCGAATCCCGCAATCACCGCGACGTCGGCGCCGAGCGCATTCAGGTCCGACACCACGCCCGCGCGCAATGGACCCGGCGCCCAGTCCGGCGGCGCAAGCGGCACGCGGCGTTGGCGCGAATGCGGATCGTCCGGATCGTAATCGGCCAGCAACGGCAACAGCAGCGCGGCATCCTCGACCGCGCGCACCAGCAATCCGGGCACGTCGGCGCGACGCAGCGCCGGAGCGAGTCCGCGGCACGACAGTTCGCCGAAGCTCGGCTTCATGCCGACCAGGCCGCAAAACGCCGCGGGAATACGCACCGAGCCCATCGTGTCCGTACCGATCGCCGCGATCGCGTGGCCCGCTGCAACCGCCGCGGCCGAACCCGCCGACGATCCGCCAGACGCCTTGCCCGGATGCGCCGGATTGCCGACATCGCCGAAGTGCGGATTGCGTCCGATCGTACCGAGCGCGCCCTCATCGAGGTTGGTCTTTCCCAGCAGCACTGCGCCAGATCCGCGCAGTCGGTGGACGATGTGCGCATCGCGCGATGCAGGCGTCGTTTCACGACCGCCAATGCCGATACTGGTCGGCATGCCGGCGACGTCGATGTTGTCCTTGATCGCCAGCGGCA